>JBCCRX010000163.1:0-13616 GCA_039201015.1 Bacteroidota bacterium
TTATAACTAATTGACTTATAAAAACTTAGATGCTTTTTTAACCACAAAGAAATCAAAGGACACAAAAGATTTATTTTCCCCCTTTGTGTTCCTTTGTTCCTTTGTGGTTCAAGCCCTTGCAGCTTTGCTGCTATAAGTCCTTTGTGGTTCAAAAATTGCACGGACTATTGTGAAACAGGAATGCGAAAAAAATAACCTCCTTTGAACCCCTAGCGGACGGGATGTAAAACGAACCAAGAATGGATAGTTATTTTTGACTCGTTCCCAGGTACATTTCTACGCCTTTTACTTTTGCTCAAAAGCTTAATTTTTGCAAGAAAAAAAAGACATATTTATTTCATTGATCATTCCCTGCTACAACGAAAGCGACCGAATCTTTCATTTGGAGCGAGGCATCCGTGAGTTTAGGCAAAAGTGGGAAAATTCTTACGAAATTATCATTGTAGATGATGGGAGCAAAGATGATACTTCTCAATTGATTCGAGTGCGACTACCCGAAATACGGCTGATTACATTGGAACAAAATGAAGGAAAAGGCGGTGCGCTGCGAAGAGGTATTTTGGAGGCAAAAGGACGCTTCCTTTTAACGCTAGATGCAGATATGGCGGCACATCCATTAGAGTTGCAGAAATGGCTACGGTTGCTTCCAGAGCATCACTTTTCTGATCAACAAATCTTAATTGCCTCTCGCAACCATGCGCAATCGCAGATTAACGCCAAATCGCATCGCAAATTTGCTGGACATATTTTCAATACTTTGGTTCGTTTGCTCACGCCCATTCGACTTTCCGATACACAGTGTGGCTTCAAACTTTACCCTCGCGTGATCGGTCAATTGTTGTTTCAAGACTTGTACACCAAAGGTTGGGCGCACGACATCGAATTGTTATACAAAGCAGCTTATTTAAAAATTGAAATTATTCCCATGCCCATTAATTGGAAACACGTCGATACAGAGAAAATAGATGTGCTTTTCGATGGCATCAAAATGGCAAGAGAGACCACAGCAATGGTCTTCAGGTATCGTTTCAAGAAGCGATTCAGAAAAGAGCTACAAAATTTGAAGCAGCGATATAGACAGAGTATATTATGAATTAGGTGTGTACGAAGTCTTAAGCTATGCTTAAAATAAGTCCAAGGAACGCTCCTGAAATCGCACAACAAGACTTCGTATAGCCCTAATTATGAATGATAATTTCAATTTGGCGAATATATCACCCCTGTAACACAACAGATAATAAAACATCAAGATGAACAAACGAAACTTTCTAAAACAAATTAGTTTACTAGGAATGGCAACGCCTGTGCTGTTCCAAAATTTGGACAAATGGGTGAATGCGGTAGCGCATCAAAGTCCAGAAGAAGTAGCAAAGAACGAAGATTTTTGGTGGAAGATTCGCAGTGGCTATCGCCTGAAACCGGATTACATCAATTTGGAAAATGGCTACTACTGCTTTATGCCGCAAGAAATTTTGGAAGACTACATTCACCACATCCGACACATCAATTACGAAGCCTCCTACTATCTCCGAACCGTGCAGTGGCAAAACAAGCAGCGAATGCAAGAAAAGCTAGCAGAATTAGCGGGTTGCAGTGCAGAAGAAGTCATCATTACGCGCAATACGACCGAATCTTTGGACCTGATTATTGGTGGCGTACATTGGAAAAAAGGAGACGAAGCCGTGATGGCAGTGCAAGACTACGGTGCTATGCTGGATATGTTTCAATTGCAAGAAGACCGACACGGAATCGTCAACAAAATCGTCTCGCTGCCCAGTCATCCTAAATCTGATGCAGAAATTGTGGAATTGTACGCCAACACTATCACAGACAAAACCCGTTTGTTGATGGTTTGCCACATCATTAATATTAACGGACAAATCTTGCCTGTACGGAAAATATGCGACATGGCACATCAAAAAGGCGTGGAGGTGATGGTGGACGGGGCGCATGCTTTTGGACAGCTCAATTTCAAGATTCCTGACTTGAATTGCGATTATTATGGCACGAGTTTGCACAAATGGTTGAGCGTTCCCATTGGTGCGGGTATGCTCTATGTGAAAAAGGGAAAAGCCGCCAACATCTGGCCCCTTTTTGCAGAAGCAGCGGGCAAAGAGGAAGGAGATATTCTGCGCCTCAATCATACGGGTACGCATCCTGTCCACACCGATCTGGCGATTGGCAATGCCATTGAATACCAAAATCGGCTCGGATTAGCGCGTAAAGAAGCCCGACTGCGCTATTTGCAGCACTATTGGACAAGCCGCGTCCGAGAGATGCCTAATGTTATCGTTAACACACCCGCCGAGCAAGCCCGACATTGCGCCATTGGAAATGTGGGTATCAAAAACATTCCTCCAAAAGAACTGTCAAAAATCCTGCTGGAGCGATACCGCATTTGGACCGTTGCGATCAATCGTCCCAATGTTGTGGGCTGTCGCATCACGCCCAATATTTATACGACTACGAAAGAATTGGATGTCTTAGTAAAAGCTTTAGAGGAATTGGCTTGAGTAATTTTAATACATTATTGAGTAGCTGAGAATCAGCAGTAAAATTTATTATTGTGTCATTATCAATGAAAAATCCCTGATTCTAAAAGCCTAGAGGATGTTGCGGCTTTGAAGTAATTTTAGTGTTCGCAAATCAAATGAACGAATTTTTATGAAATAAAAATTCGTTCATTTGGGACTCTTCGGACAGAAGCAGATTTAAAACGAAAGAAAAATTTATTTTCCTTTCGTTTTAAAGGGGTTAATAGCAATGCCCTCTCATTTCTATAGAATCAGGAAAATTCTAATGCTAATGAACAGCGTACTTGCGTAAATCAGATTTAATTTGTTGATTTACGGATTGCTAAAACGATCAAACTTCTTATTGCTTCTATGTCAAATAAACGCATTCGATCTGCATTAATTTCCGTTTTCCACAAAACAGGTCTAGCACCCATTGTAAAGAAACTCGACCAACTTGATGTTAGCATTTACTCCACAGGTGGCACTCAAAAGTACATTGAGAATTTAGGCATCAAAGTAGAGGCAGTCGAAGATTTAACGACTTATCCTTCCATTTTGGATGGGCGGGTGAAAACACTGCATCCAAAGGTTTTTGGTGGTATTTTAGCGCGGCGAGAAGCCGATCATTTGAGACAATTGGCAGCATATAAGATTCCTGAACTAGACCTAGTGATTGTAGATTTGTATCCTTTTGAAGCAACGCTAGCCAACACCACAGCAGAAGCAGCAATTATCGAAAAAATAGACATTGGTGGCATTTCTTTGATTCGAGCAGCGGCAAAAAACTACCGAGATGTGGTCATTGTCCCTTCGCAGGCAGAATATGATTTTTTGCAAGAAATGCTGGAAGAAAAAAATGGTCATAGCGATTTAGAAGATCGCAAATATCTAGCAGCAAAAGCCTTTGGTGTGAGTGCGCATTACGATGCTGCCATTTATCAATACTACACCCAAGAAGCGGAAACGGCTGATTTGCGCATCAGTCTGAACGGACAACAAACGCTGCGCTATGGCGAAAATCCACATCAAAAGGGGAATTTCTACGGTGACTTCGAGGCGATCTTTGATAAATTGAGTGGAAAAGCGATTTCTTACAACAACTTAGTGGATATAGATGCAGCAGTGAGTCTGATGCGAGAATTTAAGGATACCATACCTACTTTTGCTGTTTTAAAACACACCAATGCTTGCGGTATTGCGAGCAGAACAACTGTCTTTGGTGCTTGGAAAGCCGCCTTGGCGGGTGATCCCATTTCTGCTTTTGGGGGCATCTTGATTAGTAATACTAAGATCGACTTGGCGACTGCCGAATCCATCAATCAATTATTTTACGAAGTCTTGATCGCGCCTGATTTTGATGCAGATGCTTTAGAACTACTACAGCGTAAGAAAAAACGCATTTTACTAAAACTTAAAATCTACCCAACATCCGAAAAGACCTACAAAAGTTTGCTCAATGGCGTCATTATGCACGATACGGATTTGAAAATAGAAGTGGAAAGCGATTTGAAAGTAGTGACGAAAATTGTGCCGAGCGATACTCAAATTCAAGATTTATTGTTTGCGAATAAAGTTGCCAAACATCTAAAGTCTAATACGATTGTGCTTGCTAAAGACCAGCAACTGCTCGGCATGGGCTGTGGACAAACTTCTCGTGTGGACGCGCTCAAACAAGCCATTCTGAAAGCCAAGCATTTTGAGTTTTCGCTAGAAGGAGCGGTGATGGCTTCTGATGCTTTTTTCCCTTTTCCAGATTGCGTAGAAATTGCTGATCAGGCGGGCATCAAAGCAGTCATTCAGCCAGGTGGTTCGATCAAAGATCAATTGAGCATAGACTATTGCAATGAACACGATTTGAGCATGGTGATGACGGGTATTCGGCATTTTCGGCATTAAAAAGGCAGACACATTTCTGCGCCTGCCTTCTATTCTATAGTCGAATTGCATTTAGTTCTACTTTACGCCTCTGGGGTTTTCGGACGAATAAATTCTCTCTTCGTCCAAAGAAACCCACTGAAAACACAAAGAAAAAACTTATTTTCTCTTTGTGTTTTCAATGATTTAGAACTAAGCTGACAAGAGTCTTAATGTAGAATTAGGGAGTAGGTAAAACATAAGCTACCTACCTTGCAGCTTTATTTTGCCCTTCTGCTGCCTTGGAAAAATATGCATCGTGCTACGGCAATAAGGCCGTTTTTTCTGCCTTGCATAAGAACATGCTAAAACCACAATTTTGAGTATCTTATTTATACTCCCTTAACTCAAATAAATCTTGCTTTTCTTTTACTTATTAATCACCCTAAACTCCGTGCGGCGATTAATAGCGTGCTCTGATTCCGCACAATCTACACCATCTCTACATCGGTTTTTCAGACGCGTTTCTCCAAAGCCTTTTGCGACCAAACGACTGCGACTAATGCCTTTGTTGACCAAGTAATTTACCACAGATTGCGCTCTTCTTTCGGAAAGTGATAAATTTCCTGATGCCGAGCCTCTAGCATCGGTATGTGAAGTAATCTCTACGCTGATATTGGACTTATCGCGCATCAAAGCATACAATTTATCATCAATGATTCTTCTGGAAGCCGAAGTGAGACGCGCACTACCAAATTCGTATAGAATCGGTAAAACATTATAGTCGGTCAATTTACAATCAATTTCTTCCCATACTTTCAATCCACCTTTAGAAGCCAAGTTTTCCGTCGTCACAGTAGCGTATTCGGCAGGTACTTGGATTTCCTCCACCGTTTCATCTGAGACCAGAACTTTCTTTGTGATAGTTCTGTATTCCGCAGGAATTTCTACTTCTTCCACTCTAGCAGCTTCTACAATTTCTTCTACCTCTACCGTAATGGTGCGACCACCTCTTTGAGTTGTTGTTGTGCTTGGCCCGTTTGCTAAAGTTTGAACGGGGACAGTGCGATATTCGGCTGGACGCTCTACGTAGCAAAGTACCTCACAATCGCCTGTGTAGCAATCCGTACCTGCTGCTTGATATTCCCAACCTGCCGACTTGGGACGCGTCTCAATACGCTCTGTGCTAGAAGCAAATTGCGCAGGAATAATATTGATGGCATTGTAAGGGTCTTCTACTCGTATCTCTCTAGTGATCGTACGATATTTCGCAGGCACATAAACGTAACGCTTAGAAGCGGGCTTGACTAGAATGGTTTCCTCTACCGTTCGATACTGAGCGGGCTTCACTGCTAGTCGATTATAAACAGGTTTCGCTAAAACTGTTTTTTGTACCGTCTCGTAAACATCAGGCGTCGTACAGCGGACGTAACATTTACCTGGTTCAGGATTTGGCGGTAAGTCTTGTGCTGCTATGCTATACAATGCGAAACAAGCAAAAAGAGAAAATAAAAATCTTTTACTCATAGTTAATCCAAATTTTAGTAGCTAGAAATAAATTTATTTATTTATATATGTCACAAATAAGTGTAATAATTGTTTAAGCTATCAATCCAAGTAAACACACATTGTGGCATAAGAAAAATTGATAGTATAAAAAAGCATAATGTGTATCTTTTTGATAGAAATAGCTTTATTTGCAAAATGCTGCTTATCAGTATTTTATATATGAATATAGGTTAGGGATGTTACTTTTTGAGAGCTGTGCTATATTGACGGAACTTTTTTTGTGCAGTCACATTTTTATAAAAAATATAGATAATATCTATGGTGAGCTTTGAGGGAGTAGCTAATATTCTCTTTTTTTATTACTAAAATTTGCGCAAGGTGAGATAGAAATACAACTTCAACTGATAAGTAGTCGTGCAAATTTAATCGTTGTTTTAAGAAACCAGATATGTCATATTTACTTTTACTAAACATCTGAATGTCAATGACTAGCAGGGGTTTTCAGACATGAAAATATGACATATCTTACTCTATCAATTTTGCATGACTACTTAAGTACCTGGACAAAATTAATCTAGCTATTCAACTCGGCAGCATCGCGCTTGTAGCGCTCGCTGCCTCGTGGTGGTCTTGGAGGGCAGACAAAATATAAGGTGTTGTTTCACAACATCTTATATTTTGTCTGCCCTCCAAACCTCCTCTGCGCGCCGAGCCGAACTGTGTCCGCCTGAGGCGTGAGGCGATGGCGCGCTAAACGTGACTTAAAATTGTCCGCCTACTTATGTATTTGAAGCGCAATAAAGGGATGTATGATTAAAACTAGAAATATTGTGAATTAGCGTTTATTAAATCGCTTGCAATTCCACTAATTTTTGATATTCACCACCTTTTTCGAGTAGTTCAAAATGACTGCCTTTCTCTATAATTTTTCCCTCGTTTAAAACTACAATCTGATCGGCATGCTGAATAGTGGAAAGACGGTGGGCTACTACGATCGTGGTTCTATCTTGCATGACTTTGATGAGCGCATCTTGTACCAATTTTTCAGATTCTGAGTCGAGGGCAGAAGTGGCTTCATCCAAGATAAGAATCGGTGGATTGCGCAAAATAGCTCTAGCAATCGTCAATCTTTGTCGTTGACCGCCACTCAATTTCGTTCCGCGATCTCCGATATTAGTTTGGTAGCCTTGTTCTGTGGCAAGAATGAACTCATGTGCATTAGCAACTTTGGCGGCTGCTATAACTTGCGCTTCAGAAACGCTTTCCATACCAAAAACGATATTGTTGTAAATGCTATCATTGAATAGGATGGCTTCCTGCGATACAACGCTTATCATGCTTCTCAAGCTATTGAGTGTCAAATACTTAATATCTATGCCGTCTATTGTGATTTGTCCTTCTTTTGGATCGTAAAAACGAGGTAGCAGATCAATAAAGGTTGACTTTCCTGCACCAGAACTACCCACCAATGCTATACTTTTTCCTTTTGGAATAATCAAATTCACTTCTGTTAAAGCTGCTTTTTCTTGTCCTTCGTATGCGAAAGTGACATTTTCATAGATGATTTCGTTCTTGAATGTAGAGATCGTTTTTGCGTTTGTTTTCTCTTGAATTGGATTGACGGTATCTAAAATAGCATCAATTCGATCTATGGCAGCCATGCCTTTTTGAATGCGATAGATCGACTTCGATAACTTTTTAGAAGGCTCTAAAATCAAGAAAAAAGCATACAGAAAAGCGAAGAAAGTAGAAATTTCAATTTGCCCTGTATTGACTTCCCGAAAGCCATACCAGATAAGAAAGGAAAAAGTGAAAACGCCCAAAAATTCGGACAAGGGGGAAGATAGATCTGTACGCCAAAGTAAGCGATTGATCCAATGTCGGTAAGTATTATTGATTGTCTGAAATTGCTGAAATTGATAGTTTTCTGCTCGAAAGGCTTTGATGATGCGTAAACCAGAAAGCGTCTCTTCTAGTCTTGAAACTAAATCGCCTAATGTTTGCTGCGCCTTACCTGATTGTTTCCGTAGCATGCGCCCCAATCCGCCAATGACTAGAGCCGTAAAAAGAATCAATAGAAATACAAAAAAGGTCAATTTTGGACTGATAAAAAGCATCGTGCCCAGTGCGCCTAAAAGCATCAAGGGCTCTCGAACGGCTGTTTCTAGCACCCCTAAAACACTCCATTCTACTTCCTGTACATCTGCGGTCACTCGCGATATCATATCGCCTTTTCGAGCTTCTGAAAAGTAGGATAAAGGTAAATTCATACTTTTTTCATACAGCTTTTGCCGAATATCTCGCACAATACCTGAGCGCACAGGCGTCATGAAAACCAAAGCCAAATAGCGGAATAAATTTTTAAAGAAAAACACGATAATAATAAACGTACAAGCGTAGATAAGTGCACGTTCTTTGCCATAGTCTGCAATAAATTGGCTAAAAAAATAATTGATGTTGTCTTGAATGGCATCTGCGTTCAAAGCCCAGTCAGGGCGTTCTTCCACGGCAGCATCCACACCGAATAGAATGTTTAAGAAAGGAATCAAGGCAGGCACACTGAAGACTGAAAAGAAAACAGTCAGTATGTTACTCAAGATGTGCCCTGTAATAAGTGGCTTGTAATTTTTGACATAAGCCAATAAGCGAAATAATGATTTCATAGGGCAAAGTAAAGTGAAATAATTAAAACAGCCTAAAACTTAAAAAATCGCTTGCGCCAACTACCGCTATTGCTCTGGACTTCAAGGACATACATTCCTTTTTCTAGTTCATCAATAATAAGAAAACCATTTATGCTTTGCACCGTTTTTAGCAACTTCCCAAAAGCATCATACACGCGCACGAGTTCTATACTTACTTGATGATCCAGTAAATAATAGAGTATCCCTTTGGCAGGATTTGGAAATAGTTTTAAGTGATCGTTTTCTTTATCGCCTTTCCATTCTATGCTAAGTACTTTGCTGTATTCAAATGTACCGCTGAAATCCACTTGTTTCAGACGATAATAGTTGATGCCATCATTGGGCAGCACATCCAAAAAAGTATATTGATGTGCAATTATACTCGTGCCGTGTGCTTTTATTTGAACGATAGGGGAGAAGAACTTGCCATCTGTACTGCGCTCCAACTCGAAGTAAGCATTATCATTCTCTGTCGCCGTTTCCCAATTTAATAAAATTCCTTCTTTGTCTTTTTTCGCTTGAAATTGAACCAGCGCTACGGGTAAGGGAATGTCCAGAACAAGCACTTGCAAAGGTTGCTGGGCGTAATCGCCATAGCGAGCTGCTGTTTCGTTGCTTAAATTGGGAGGCAAGTAATAATTGGTGCGATTGAAAACAGCTTCATTTGGAGACTGAAGCGAGTCGCATTTAGCAGTCATAAAGCGATAATCGTAGCATTGGTTGGTATAAACTACCCAACCACTCGTACCAAGTGCTTTAGCATCTCCAGTGCAAGTATAGCTAGCATTATCTCCCGCATCGTCGTAATAAGCGTCCCATGCCGTTCCTGCCCTATTAGTTCTATTCATAACATCTTGCAATGTTGCTCCAAAAGTATAATGATCGCTGTTCTTTACAATGGAAGCATTGATAACGATAGAACCTTGATCGCCCGTGAAGAGCGACCAAATTGGGAGTTCATTATTGTTTAGATTGTCTTGATTACCGTCCACAGTGACTGGCGTAGGATTATAATTATTGCTATACTGCGCACCATTCATCACATCCGACCAATCGAACATGTCGTAAGCCCGAGATACATCTGCATTGATGGCGTCGTGTACCCTGAAATCACTTCGATAATAGGCTTGGCACTCTGTGAAGAAGATAGAAATTTGATTATATACGCCACTATTTGCGCCCATAATAGAGCGAATTGCTCTGATCGGACCATCAATTGTACTAACAATTACGCCTCTATTAGTAGAGAAAGATTCGGTATATCGTAAACACTTGTCAATATCCAATGTGATTTGGTGGATGTCTAAGATGTTGTCGTTGGCTACATTTCCTGTTTTCAATTTCAAAAAATCCTCCGTCCAGCGTGCAGAGAAGCCCGATTCGTACTTACTAGTAACTACCCTTGAAGCCTCTGTATTTCTAACTTTATTGTTATAGCACATAATGTAATCGTCCCTCACAGTAGTGCCCGCCGTATCATTTCCCATAGGAAAAAATTCAAGATCATAATCTACGTAGTCTATTCCAGCAGACGGATTTAAGCTGCCATCTTGAAAGAACAAATAGACATAGCCTAAAACAGAGTCAACTACTGGATCGTACACTTCCAGTTCGCAGCGATTGGCAGTCCCTGATGGATCGGCAACATTATCTACTCTTTCTCCAACATCCTTTGCCATAAACAAGAGTTCGTCATCAAAATCAAAACTAGCATCTGTATCCGCTCCAATATGACTGGTCGAATCCGCGTAGTATAAATAATCCCAAGGTTCATCCTCTTTTGGAGTGCCGCCACAACCAGAATCTAGTCCATACGGAGCAGAAACATCCAGTAGAATACGCTCGTCTATTTGTATTGGAATTTGAATCCAATTATTATTCGCTTCATATCTGAAACCGACAATTTCATTAGGTGCAAATCCCTGCACACAAAAAAGAGATGCACCTTTGGCAATGACAGGATCGCAATCTCTATTTTGTGCAAAAGAGGTGATCTTACAGCAAAGAAATAGTAGTAGAAATAGCAGTATATTCGTCTTGATTTTTGTCAAAATATTAAGTGATTTACAATGTTGTCTTAAACGCTATTTTTCTAAAACGAATAACTTCTTTGTCATTCGCCCATCTGCTGTTCGTACCTCTACCCAATACATGCCTTGTAAATTATCCAAAGAATATTCAACTGAATACTCACCCGCTGCTTGCTTTTGGGGCGCAATAATGAGATCAATCAAGCGACCATTTAGATCATAAAGATTCAACTCAATTTGACTTGTTTCAGCTAATTTATATTTGAAATTGACAGTATGGGTAGCTGGATTGGGAAAAACATGAAAATCTGCCTTTGCGCTAATTGTATTTTCTTCTAGCTGACCATCTCGATCTTCTACAACTTCGTTGATTGGCATTGAAATGCCGCAAACTTCAATTTTTGCCGCAAACTGACTACCCGATTGTGCATGAAAGCCCTCTTGTAAGCGCACCATATCTCCTGCTTTAAATTCGGCTTGTGATTGTATGACGCAATCGCCCGTATTGGTGGTTAAAGAATCGGATTGGAAAGTACCTGATGGATTCAAGCTCGCCACTTGACGAATGGAAGGACAAGCTTCTTGCCAGCAGGCCAAATTATCCGCACTACTACCACCCGCCAACTCAAAATTCCCACCGACGTACAGTGTATCTCCAATGAAAAGCAAAGCATTGATTAAATTATCCACACCCACATCAGTACTTTCTCCCAGTGCTTCCCAGCCTTCATTTTCCTTCCAGCGAGCGATATTACCTACCACGATATTGGCTTCTGGCGATTCATTCAGCGCGATTGGAAAAGACCCCGCCGCATAAATGTAGCCATTGTATGCTACTAGATCATTCACTACATTAGAAAGACCTTCTTCTAGCTTTTCCCAAGTTTGGGTGGCTTTGTTCCAGCGTGTGATTCGATTGACAGTTTGGTTGCCCGCTACCCCAAAATTACCCGCTGCGTAAATATAATCGGAAGTGTTTAAAATGGCTTGTACAAAACCGCTCGTGCCCGCACCTAAAGTTCCCCAAGTATTGCCATTCCAAGTCGCAATTCGACTAGCACTATTTCCACCTGCCGACGCAAAATTACCGCCGACATAAACAACATCATTTTCATCTACTTCAATAGAACGAATTTCATTAGTCGTACCAGCAATAGCATTCACTGCATCTATCATCGCCGACCAAGTACCATCCCAGTAAGCAATATTATTAGAAGTGATGCCGCCTGCACTTTCAAAAGTACCACCGACATAGAGCTTGTCATTGCCATCTATTTTCAAAGCGGCTACTGGACCACTCGTACCTGTTCCTAGTGCTTGCCAAGTATTGCCATCCCATTTAGCGATATTGCTAGCAGCTATACCGCCAATTTCAGTGAAAGCACCGCCTGCGTATAAACCGCCATTGCCATCAAAGGCAAGTGTATTGATACTGCCATTGGAACCACTGCCCAAAGTACTCCAAGTTGTTCCGTTCCAGACTGCGATATTATTAGCACTCCATCCATTTACCTCGCTGAAATTTCCTGCAATGTAAAGCTGATTATTGGCATCTTTTTCCATTGCATGGATAGTACCATTGGTGGCTGGAATCGCATTGCACCATTCACCAAAACCGCTGACATTAGCGGCATTTGGACTGCTCACACCATCGACAATTTTATAAATGGTACCGCTAAACAGTCCATAATTTGTAAAGTAAATTTCGCCTTGTAGGTCTTCCCCGAAAGAAGAAATATTGAAACTGGATGCTCGGAACAGAAATTCGCGCGTGGCTGTACCTGTAGCAGGATCGTAGTCCATTGCCCAGACGCGCCCTGAGGAATAATCGCCAAAAATATATTTTCCAAAGAGGCTAGGGGAGAGGCTACTGATTTCGCTACCTCGATAGACATAGCCGCCCGTAATGGAAACATCACCTTGATTGTGGTTGTATTCTAATGCTGGAAAAATAGTATTGCCTGGATCGGGAACGCTATTGTCCTCGATAGAGTTGCCCTCGAAGCGATCCCAACCGTAATGTCCGCCATTCTGGATGAGATTGATTTCTTCAAAATCGCCCTGACCAACATCGCTTCCCCAGAGTCTGCCCGTGAACTGATCGAAACTCATCTTCCAAGTATTTCGGATGCCCCAAGCGTATATTTCATCTTGCCCATTTTGTCCCACCAAAGGATTATCGCTTGGAATTTCATAATTGCCGTCGGGCAAAATACCATTGTTGTCCACTGAATTATCGCCATCCAAATCTACGTCAATCCGGAGGATTTTGCCGAAGAAGCGATTGACATTTCTAGCATTGTTGCTTGGGTCATTAGCACCACCGCCGTCGCCTATGGAAGCATACAAATAGCCATCTGGCCCGAAAGCGATTTTGCCACCGTTGTGGTTGCTATTGCTTTGGTTTTTGGTAAATTCAAAAAGGACGAGGCGATTGCTTAAATCCGCTGCATCAGGATTGTTGGGATTGACGCCGATGCGCTCGACGGTAATGATGGCGTTGGAAGAGCCGACTCGCTTGGTGTAATAGATATAGAAATAACCGTTTTGCTGATAATTGGGATGAAAAGCCAATCCGAGTAATCCCAATTCTGCTCCAAAGCCGAAGTAAACTTCGTTTTCAATGTCCAAGAAAACATTAGTGGTGTTCACCGCAGGATTATTGTCGAATACTTTTATGATGCCTCTTTGCTCGACAACGAATAAGCGATCATCGCTGGGAACGCCCGTATTTTGAATTTCGACGGGCGCAGAAAAGCTCAGGTTAGGAAAAGCATTTTCGTAGGTGACTTGCGCAGAGATGGATGCGATTGAAAACAACAAGAAGAAAGGAGAAAATAGATAAGCGATTTTCATATGCTAAAATTTGTGTTGTGTGAATATAGTACACTGTAAACTAAGTTTTATATGATTTTTCAAGGGGAGTTTGAGGGCGAAAGATGATTTTTGTAAAATCGTCTTTCGCCCTCATCCCCCTTTCCGCGCCGCCTTCGGCGGCGCAGGGATTTTTTTTGAAGCTCCAA
>JBCCRX010000164.1:0-13583 GCA_039201015.1 Bacteroidota bacterium
AAGCTTTCTAAGTTAGGCATTAAGAATCAAAGGCTACAAGCTGCTTGGGATGAAAGCTTTCTAGAGAAGGCTTTCGCTTTCTTTATTACTGTTAGTCAATGAAATACACATTATTATTTTGACTTTTCGTTCGCCCTATTTGATTCAGTTTTGCTTTTGACTAAAAATGAGACACAATTTGACTTTTTGAAGCGGAGTTAAAATTAGAAAGTATAGATATAGTTACTGATGCTCTACATGCTTAATTTTATAATGGTCTAAAGGCATTGCAAAACATTGAATTTTTCTTAAAAATTGCGTCAATTGATAATTAACTCTTGTGTTTATCAATGATCTATATATGAAAGTGACGCTAACTTATTAAATAGCACATCGAAAGATAACAACAATCAATAACTGGTGTTACGCAAAACACCAAATTGCAAACGACACAAAGTGCCACTTGTTTACAAATCGTCGGGTGTCATCCTCACGCCTCACGCCTGAGGCAGACAGGTCGAACCCGACGATTTGTAGGAAAATTCTTTCAGGAGCGAGCCATATTTGAGCTTTCAGCTCAAATATGGCTCGCTCCGAAAGAATTTTCATGAATTAGAGTGGCTTCGACAGCCACTCTAATTCAAAACACGGTAGCTTTGAAGAGCTACTATATTTCTCGCACCAAAATATACTAGTACGTAACATCAGTAAATTATATATTTTTTGTCTTTGTAGTATATTTTATTCTGATGTATATTAATCCAAACATCACATCACAAAACAGACAACATGCTAAAAACAAAGCTCTTTGCTCTGACCGCTTGCATTTCATTCTCTACAATCATTAGCATCGCACAGCCAATTGCTCCGCCACAAACCGACGCTCGGCTCTACGAGATCGCCAATGCCCCTTCTCCAGATCGTATTCAAAAAGACATCCAGACGCTTGTCAATTTTGGAACACGACATACCCTCTCTGATACCCTTTCCAAAAGCAGAGGAATAGGAGCAGCAAGGCGTTGGATCAAAGCGGAGTTTGAGAAAATATCTACTGCATGCGATAATTGTTTAGAGGTAAGCTATCAAAAGAATCTAGTACCCGCAGAAGGCAACCGACGCATACCAAAAGATACTTGGGTGGTGAATGTCATGGCCATTCAGCGAGGGACGGTTTATCCCAATCGCTACGTCATCATGTCGGGTGATATTGACAGTCGAGTATCCGATCCTTTGAACGGTACTTCCGATTCGCCTGGCGCAAATGACAACGCCAGCGGCATGGCTGGAACGCTAGAAGCGGCAAGGGTTTTGAGTCAATACAAATTTCCGACTAGCATCATCTACGTTGGACTGTCTGGAGAGGAGCAAGGCTTATTCGGTGGGCAAGGAATGGCAAAAATGGCGAAGGAAAAGGAATGGAATATTGTCGGTATTTTGAACAATGATATGATCGGAAATATAGAAGGTATAGACGGCGTAATTGACAATACCAGCTTTCGCGTTTTCTCAGAACCTGCTCCTGCGAATGCAGGGGATCGCGACCGTATTTGGGATCGCTTTTATGGAGGCGAAGTGGACGGACCTTCTAGGCAATTGGCGCGCTACGTGGAGCGTATGACGACGACTTATTGCACCAATCTGAACGCCATTATGATTTATCGCCTAGACCGCTTTGGGCGTGGTGGTCATCATCGCCCTTTCAATGATGAAGGCTTTGCGGGTGTACGCATCATGGAAACCCACGAAAACTACAACCGACAGCACCAAGACCTACGCACGGAAGACGGTATTCGATACGGTGATGTCATTGAAAAAGTCAATTTTGAATATGCGGCAAAGTTGACGGGCGTGAATGCGATTACGCTTGCTGGTTTGGCTTGGGCACCTCCTGCTCCAAAACAATTGATGATCGGTGGTGCAGTGAAACCTTCTACTCGCCTAAAATGGGATGCGGTAGAAGATGAAAATGTCATTGGCTACAAAATATATTGGCGGGATACTACTGCGCCACAATGGCAATACGCACGCTTTGTTGATAAATCGGTAACGGATTATACCCTCAAAAATATTGTAATTGACAATTATCTGTTTGGTGTGGCAAGTGTGAGTAGGGATGGTAATGAAAGTCTAGTGGCTTATCCAAGGACTTTGATTCCAAGGGGTTTGCGGTAAGAGTAGGTATTAAACCTTCAATAATAAACTTGAGTATGTGTGCTTAATCCCTTAAGTACCTGCATGCAGCATTCTATTGAGCTGAACGCATGCTGAACAAATAAACGCTCTAAGCAATTTTAATTGTTTTGATCATTATCAGATTTTCACTTGACACTTGATATTCAAATTCTAAAAAAGATAATTATGAGTGCCACTTTAGAAATGCCCTATTTCATCAAAGCGTCCACCAATCTAAAGGAATCAGAGAAACACCTGGCTTATCAACAAGCGGTGCAAGCAATTGACGCAAATCTGATACAAGAATCCAATATTATCCTTAAAATGTCCACCATAAATTGTTTACTCAAGACGTTTTTACCGTACTTTTATTGGGTCGGATTTTATTTGGTGGATAGAGGCCAATTAAAAATCGGTCCTTATCAAGGCACTTTGGGTTGCTTGTACATTGATTTTTCAAGAGGGGTTTGTGGAAAAGCAGCAAGCGAGCAAAAAACGCAAATTGTTAAAGACGTACATGCACTCGATCAAGGCTCAGCGCACATCGCTTGCGATCCCAATTCACAATCTGAAATAGTCGTGCCCGTTTTCGATAACAAAGGAAGGCTTTTGGCTGTTTTAGATGTAGATAGCACGTTGAAAAGTTCTTTTGATGAAATAGATCAGGCATATTTGGAGGCAATTGTAAAGAAACATTTTGCTACCAATAAGCTAGAAGAAAAGTATCTTTATCAATAAGAGAAAAATTTGAATTAAACCTAGAGCAAACTATCAAATCTAAATCAAAAAACATGAGCAGAACCATTCCAGTAGTTGACTTATCTAAGTTTACGGAAGGAAGCAAGGCAGATAGACAAGAATTTGTAGAAGAATTGGGAAAAGCCTTTCAAGATACGGGTTTCGTGGGCATTGTGAATCATGGCGTACCAAAGCAATTAGTGGATGATTTCTATGCTTCTGCTAAAGCTTTTTTTGCTTTGCCGAAAGCAACAAAAAAACAGTACGAAGTAGCGGGATTGGCGGGACAGCGCGGCTATACTTCTTTCGGAAAAGAGCAAGCCAAAGGCGCAAAAGTACCCGACTTGAAGGAGTTTTTTCAGATTGGACAAACGGTTAGGGATGATGATCCGATCAAGGAAGTTTATCCCGAAAATGTACAAACAGCTGCCGCTCCGCAATTCACTAAATTGGGCGACGAACTTTATCAATCTTTTGAGAAAGCGGGCAGTGCTTTATTGGAAGCCATTGCGATTTATTTGGATTTAGACAAAGATTATTTTAAAGATAAAATCCACAATGGCAATAGCATTCTTAGAGCGATTCATTATCCGCCAATCACGCAAGAACCCAGTTCGGCGGTGCGTGCAGGACAGCACGAAGACATCAATTTAATTACGCTTTTGGTGGGTGCTTCTGCTGGTGGTTTACAACTACTAAATGCAAAAGGCGAATGGCTAGCGATCACACCAGGCGAGGACGAAATCGTGGTGAATGTAGGCGATATGCTGCAAAGATTAACAAATAATTACTTGAAATCTACAACGCATCGAGTCGTCAACCCACCTAGGGAACAATGGCATTTGCCGCGCTTGTCGATTCCTTTCTTCTTGCATCCAAGAACAGAAATGGATTTGACGGCACTAGAAAATTGCATCACCGAAGAACGACCCTTGCAGTATGCACCCATCACCGCAGGCGCGTATTTGGACGAGCGTCTGAGAGAAATTGGTTTAAAAAAATAGGTAGTAGGTGATAAGTTTTAAGTACTAGGTATCAGATATGCAGTACTTAATACTTAATACCTGATACTTAAAACTTAAGATAGAATATGGCAACTTCAATATGGTTTTTGAGTTTTGGTGGTCCTGAAATATTTGTAATTTTAGGCGTAGTACTGCTTTTGTTTGGTGGTAAAAAAATTCCTGAACTGATGCGTGGTGTGGGAAAAGGCATTCGTGAATTTAACAATGCGCGAGCCACGGTGGAGCAAGAATTGAAAGAAGGAATGCGACAAGCAGAGCTAGAAGAAAAGAAGAAAAAAGAAGCAGAAAGTAAGTGATTTTACTATCTTTGATGAATAAAAATCACATTAGTACGAAGTTTTTAATAGAGAAAATTAAAGCTGAATAAAGCTCCTGAAATCTCTCAACAAGTATGCATAACAAGTCTCTGTGGACGGAAACACAAATTTTTTCTAATTTTTTGAAGAAAAATCAGGAAAAATTTGTGTTTCCGTCCGAAGAAAAAAACTTGAGCATACTTGTTGAACGATTTTTAAGCTTCGTTCAGCATTGCTTTGAGCTAAATGTTAAAAATTTCAAGACTTGGTACACACTTAAATAAAAATTAGATAAAAAGTTTGAATCCAGTATTCAATCTATAAAATACATAGAACATGACAACGTCATTATGGTTTGGTTTGGGAGGTCCTGAAATATTTGTGATATTAGGAATCGTCTTATTGTTGTTCGGGGGCAGAAAAATCCCTGAATTGATGCGTGGTGTGGGCAAAGGCATCAAGGAGTTCAATAATGCTCGTGGCACAATAGAAAGTGAGATCAAAGAAGGCATGAAAGAGGAGCCAAAAATAGAGGAAAAGCGAAGCGTAAAAGATTAGGATAAACCTTATCAATACTTATAGAACAGCTTGTCTTCGTAGCACCACATCCATTTTTCGTTCGGCTCGGCTGAGATAACGACCCGATGTCCGCTGCTTTTGAAATGAGCAGTTGCATGTTTATTGGGGGAAGAATCGCAGCAGAGGGTCGTACCGCAAGTTTGGCAGGTGCGCAGATGCACCCAAGTATCGCCCGTTTTCACGCATTCCTCGCATACTTGTGCTTTCGGATGCTTCAATTGATCGACGGACGGCAAATGTTCGCATTTCTTTCGTTGAACGGGCATGTTGTTGCTAAATTTGTTGCTTTGTAAACTTCCTAAAAATTAATTTTGTTAAAACCCAAGTCAAATATAGTCTAGAACTTGGACAATTTTCATTCAATGCTCTCCAAATTTTCTATTCTTGCGCTATTTCGCTGAACTCGCATATAGTGGAACGCCTTTTCACGGTTGGCAACGGCAGCCCCGACAAGTCAGTGTGCAAAGCACGATAGAAGAGGCTTTATCGGTACTCCTGCGACAAGAAATTGAAATTGTGGGTTGTGGCAGAACGGATGCGGGAGTGCACGCGCGCCAATATTTCATCCATTTCGATAGTGAAGAAGTCTTGCACGAAAAATTTGTTCATCGTATCAATAAATTTCTGCCGCCAGACATTTCCTTTCGCCATTTTCAAGTGGTAGAGGCAAAAGCACATGCGCGTTACGACGCCTACTATCGCCGATATGCTTATTATCTTGATTTGAATAAAAATCCTTTTCAACAGCACACCGCTTTCTACTATCATTTTGCCGATCAATTGGATACCAATAAACTCCAACAGGCTGCTCAGCTCTTACTTTCTTATCAAGACTTTTTCCCTTTTTGTAAAAGCAATAGTGACCTAAAAAACATGACCTGCCAACTGCATCTCAATGAATGGGAATTTAATACTGGACAATACATTTTTCACATCGCCGCCAATCGCTTTTTGCGAGGCATGGTTCGTTTGATTGTGGGCATGTGTCTAAATGTTGGTTTGGGAAAGTTGGAATTGGAAGAAGTGAAATTCGCTCTGGATGAGCAGCGATTACTCAGCAAAAGCTGGAGTGTACCGCCGCAGGGTCTTTTTTTAGAAGAAATTCGCTATCCTTTTCTGGAAAAAGCAAGTGCTTCATCTACAATCTAGCCATTCCATAGCGTCAAGTACTAGCTATTTCTTACCAATCACTCAATTAACATTTTAATTCCTATCCGCCTCATCTATATTTGCATTGTACCTACTGTAAATACATAACAGTTACCTACTCCAAGCTACAAAGAATAAGTAAATAAGCAACTGGTTTTTGAGCCTTTTTCATTTTTGAGAAAGGCTTTTTTTGTTTTTACGCAAAAAATCAATAAAAAGCAAATCCAATCGCACTACTTGTGCAATTCATAAAAGCAGCATAACTTGCAGTGCTAAACCTTTCGATCACTACTCTATGCTTAGAATTGCGGCACTTCTATCCTCTATTTTTTCTATACTTTTTCTTACGCACTGCGCCAATCCAGGCAGCCTGTCGGGTGGACCGAGGGATGAACAGCCACCAAAATTGGATAGCTTAGAATCGACACCCAATTTACAAACCAATTTTGAGCTGCAAGAAATTGTACTGACCTTCGATGAATGGATTAAGCTCGACAATCCTTTCACCCAAATTGTAATTTCTCCGCCACTCGATCCTAAGCCAGAAGTCACACTAAAAGGAAAAAGTGTCTTTGTAGAATTTGAAGAAGGCACTATACTAAGAGAGAATGCTACTTACACCATTAATTTTGGAGAAGCCATACAGGACTTGACAGAGGGTAATCCTGCAGAGGATTTGCGTTTCGTTTTTTCGACAGGTGATTTCATTGATTCGCTAGAAGTGAGTGGTACGATTACAGATTTAGAAGAAGGAGAAGGTGTGGAAGATGCTTTGGTGATGCTCTACGATAATTTAGCGGATACGGTCGTTCGAACAGAACTTCCTTTTTATTTTGCCAAGACAGATAAAGAAGGAAAATATAAAATTCAAAACGTCCGAGCCGATACTTTTAAGGTTTTTGCGCTGAAAGAACCCATTGGCATCAATTATAAATATGATTTTGAGGAAGAAGAAATTGCTTTTCCAGATAGCTTTTTGGTCGTGACGGACACCAGCACCAATGTCGTCGATCTACGCATTTTTAAAGAAGCACCTGATTTAGCCATTCAAAACATCGACCAATCTCAATATGGTCGCACGCTTGTAGAATTTAATCAAGAGCCCTACAATCTTACTTTTAGATACGAAGCCAATTTTGAAGCACTGTTTTTGGAGTACGAAAAGGACAGCCTTCGCATCTGGTACGATTTACCCAATCCTGCCGATTCTAGCGCGCAATTTATTATCTCGCAAGACACTTTGCTGAAAGATACTTTCTTGATTACCAACAAAAAACGAGCGGACTTCTTAGCTAATTCGCAGCTAAAGCTATCAAATGATAAACAAAATATCATCAAGCAAAATCCATTGAAAGCATTGAAATTGGTGTTCAATCACCCGCTAGCTGATTTTGACAGCAGCCGATTTCAATTGTTGGCAGACAGCCTAAAAACGCCTGTCAAATTTGTAGTCGAAATAGATTCTACGGAAGCTAAACGAACGCTATTACTGCAACACAAATGGAACGAAAATTTGCCTTACGAATTGCTGGTACTACCCAATGCGGTGGGCGATATTTACGGTCTGGAAAACCAAGATAGTATCCAGAAAGTCATTGATATTCAAGCAGTAGAAGATTTCGGAAATATTGATTTGACGGTCACGGGATTGGATAGTACTTTGCAATACGTCGTGACGCTAGGCTTGGATAATGCACCACCGCTCGGTCGGTTTGTAGTGAGCGATCAAAGTACTTGGCAACAAACGTTTCAAGCCATTCCAAAAGGTAAATACGAAGTAGAAATCGTGACGGATTACAATCGGAACGGAAAATGGGACACGGGCGATTATGACCTGAAACGACAACCCGAACCAATTTCTAGTCAGACGCTAGAGGAATTGCGAGCGGGCTGGGATTTGGAGTCAGAAGTAAAATTGGCAGAGGATTAGAGTTAATGCGCTAGCGCCACGCAACTTATCCAATAATGGAAAATTACTGGATAAAAATTATACAAAAAATACCTATCATTGCAATTCCCACTACAAATGAAGACAATTTATACTTGATTCGGGATAAACCCGCCTGACCGTAATTCCAAATATTAATCGTAGTCGGGTAAGAAAGTGCATAGTTCGTTTTTAACAGATTTAGTGAACTGTTGATTTGGTAATCAGCCATTTACCAGTTCATCATATGACCAAATCACCAAAAATTGAATGCACTTTTTTTAGCCCACATGAAATTTAGCTACACTAGAAAAGCAATCTCTTCCAGCACACAACATTCAAATCATGACACTAGATATTCAGGGTACTTTGGTAATGGTGCTCTTATTCACGTCCTTAAACTTTGCTATCGCCCAAACCAATTGCTCAGGTGGATTTGCCAATGGCTATCCCTGCGATCAAATCAATTTACAAGCTCAATTGGATTTGTCGCAACTTGGATCGACGGGCGACGGGAACGATATATGGGGATGGACCGATCCGATGACACAGAAAGAATATGCCTTAGTCGGATTATTCAATGGAACGGCTTTTGTGGACATTAGTGATCCTGTCAATCCAATTCGATTAGGCAATTTACCGACCCGTTCTTCCAATTCTCTATGGCGAGATATCAAAGTCATTGGAGATTATGCTTATATTGTCAGTGAAGCATCTGGTCATGGCATGCAAGTTTTTGACTTGACGCGCTTGAGAAATGTTGCGAATCCACCTGTCACCTTTACCTCAGATGCAGTATTGGATTTCGGAACTTCCAGAGATGCTCATAATATCGTTGCCAATGAAGAAGCAGGTTTTGTGTATCTAGTAGGAACTTCTAATTATGGCAGCGGCGGCATTACGTCTGTGGACGTTAGCAATCCCTTTAATCCACTGGTAGTTAGCAATTACGGCTCAGACGGCTACACCCACGATGCAATTTGTGTCCAATATCGAGGACCCGATCAAGAACACATTGGGAAGGAGTTGTGCATTGGTTTGAATGGGAATGAATTGGTCATTTTGAACATGGACGATAAGGACAATATCATCAAAATTGCGGCAGGCAGTTATAGCGAATTCAACTACGTACACCAGGCTTGGCTGACAGATGACCACCGCTATCTTTTGGTAAATGATGAATCGGATGAAAGCAGTAGAGGAAACAATACCAGAACGCATATTTTCGATTTACTGGATTTGAATACGCCCGCTTATTTGGGTTTCCACGAGCATGCGACCGCTGCCATTGACCATAATCTGTATATCAAAGGGAGCTATGCTTATCTCGCCAATTACAGAGCAGGACTACGCGTTATGGACTTGATAGATGTTGAAAATGGTAATTTGACGGAAAAAGCTTTTTTTGATGTTCATCCAAGCAATGATGACCGTGGCTTTAGTGGATCATGGAGCAATTATCCTTACTTCAAAAGTGGCAATATTATCATCAATAGCATCGAAGAAGGACTCTTTGTGGTAAAGCCTTCTTTTCCGCATTACGTTTTTTCGCTTCATTATCCAACCGTCATAGAGTTGCGTCCAGGTGAGACCAAATCCTTTACGGTGGACTACAACCAATATGCGGGTTTCTCTGAAAATGTTAATCTGAGTATTCCAAATTTAGCTAGTGATCTGAGCGTAAATCTCAGTCAAGACAGTATTAGTGCTGACGGGCAAATCACGGTAACGATTAGCGCAAACTTGGCAGCAATAGCGCAAAATTATAGCTTGATTTTGCAGGGAATTAGTACAAGTAGTGGTGTAGAAGAGAAAATTGCATTGGGCGTAAAAGTAGATGGCGATCCTGTTTCTACTTGCCAACCTATGCTAGAATTGAATGGCAACATCAGCAGTGGCGAATATCGCGCTGCCAACACTTTGATTTCTAATGCAACCATCGAGGAAGGTGCAAATGTCCTATTCGAATCGGGTGGAACGATTACTTTAGAGGACGGTTTTCAAACCGAAGACAATGCCACTTTCACGGCTCGCATCCAGCCTTGTCCTAGCAGCGGCACACCGAGTGTTCCTACTACACCCGATGTTATATTGGAGCAAACAGCAAAAAGAACGCAAAGCATACAAATCGCCCCGAATCCGTTTCGTGGACAAAGCAGCATTTGGTTGGACTTAGCGGAAGCGCAAGAGGTGGAAATTCAATTGTACGACTTGACTGGCAGACCTGTGAAATCAGTAGCAAGTGCGCAAAAAATGACAAGCGGTCGGCACCATTTTCTATTGGAAGGAAAGGAATTGGAAAGTGGTTTTTATGTGCTGATGATACGAACAGGAGAAGAGTGGAGGAGCGAAAAGATAACAATATTGAGATAGAGAAATAGCATAAATGACATTACCTATGCTGCTTTCTACTTAGCTCGACTTTAGCCATTTGAGAAGCTAAAATGGCTAGAGTCGAGTTAAGTTTCCACCAGAGACGGACACAGTCCTAACTTAATACATTTATTTGCTTGTTTCCAAACGAGCGTTTTGTATAGTCATCAGCTTGAAAATCCATAGCTAATCAAGATTTTGCTAGGAATTAGCTACGGATTTAGTTGAGGTACGGATTTTTAAAATGAATCTATGAGACTTCGGATTTTACAGCTACTTTCCAAACACACCCTCCAACACCTCCTCAAAAACAGTAGCACCAAATGGCTAATTGGTGTATTCAATGTGCTATTGCTTTTTGCGCTTATGGCTGCTTATTCCAGTAGCTTAGAACAAGCGCATACCCTCGATCATTACAGCCATGACGTACGCGAGCGTTGGGAAAACAATCCCGATAAACATCCACACCGCATGGCGCATTATGGCTACGTGGCGTTTCGGCAAAAATATCCATTGAGTTTCTTTGATTATGGGATGGATAGCTATTTAGGCAATGCAGTTTTCTTAGAAGCACATCGCCAAAATACCATCAACTTTTCAGAGGCGAGCCTATCGAATGGTTTGCTGCGATTTGGAGAAATTTCTGCGGCTTTAATTTTGCAATTGTTAGTGCCTTTGCTGCTCTTTTTCTGGGGATTTGCTTTGATTGCGGGAGAAAGAGAACAAGGGAGGCTGCGGCTATTGTTGGCACAAGGAACGAATTGGTCAGAATTAATTATTGGTAAAACTTTGGGTTTATTTGCTTTGTCACTTATGCTTTTATTACCAAGTACTATTGTTGCTTTGATTTTGCTTTTTTTCCATCCGCTCCTCGCCAATGCACCTGATGTTTTGTTGAGTTTCGGAACACTTGCTGTAGGCTACTTGATCTATTTATTCATCATGTCACTCTTGGCAGTTTGGATTTCTGCTACTTGCCAAACTTCCAAAACTGCTTTGATTCAATTGATTGGCTGTTGGCTATTTTTCACCTTAATGCTCCCTAAATTAGCACAAGTGACGGGACAAGTTTTTTATCCTTCGCCCTCCAAAATTGAATTTGATACTGCCGTAGAGGAAGAACTCCTCGAACAAGGGGACAGCCACAATCCAGATGACCCGCATTTTAAAGGGCTGAAAGATTCACTTTTAGCAGCTTATCAAGTCCGTTCCACCAAAGAATTACCCTTCAATTTTAGTGGTTACATCATGCGAGAAGGCGAACGCCTCAGCACCGAAACCTTTCGCCGCCACCAATCTCAATTGATGAACCGTTACCAACAGCAACAAAACTTATTGCGCTGGACAGCGGCTATTAATCCTTACATCGCCATCAAGAACTTATCCATGGCAATGTCAGGCACCAATTTCCTCGCCTATCGAAATTTTCAAGATCAGGCGGAGGAATATCGTTACAATTTGGCACAAACGATGAATGAATTGCAGATCAAATACATCAGCAACAACGCCAGTAGTTCTGCGGATAAAAAAGCGAGGATCAGTCAGCAATATTGGAAAGATTTTGCTGATTTTCAGCACCAATTTTTGTCTTTCAAAACCATAATTAAGCACGAAAGCTTATCGCTTTTGTCTTTGCTGCTTTGGCTAGCAGGCTTACTGTTCTTAGCCACTTTTTCCACTAGAAACTTAAAAGCCTTTTAAAATGACGCAATTATTAATCAAAAACTTCCTGCGCTCCAAAGGCTTAATGATTGGTCTTTTGCTGCTTTTCCTTACAGGTTTGGTGAGTCTGCATATCGGCAAAATTTTTTTGGAACGACAAGCAGATATTATCACCAAAACAGCACACTATCAAACAGAAAACCATCGCCAACATCTGACTTACGATCACGGAGAAATGGGCTTGCTGCTCTATTACATCCGATTTGGTTTAGCCAATGAAATGCCCAACATCACTGGACTTTCTATCGGACATCGAGACATTCATCCTAGTGTCCAATTGGTCAATATTCGGAACCTCGAGGAGCAAAAGCACGCTACCGAGCTGAGGAATCCGCTTTATCAATTGCTTGGCAACCTAGATTTTAGTTTTGTCTTAATCTACCTTTTCCCACTTATTATTATTGCCTTTTGTTTCAATCTATTGTCAGAAGAAAAGGAGGGCGGCACTTGGATATTGGTACTCAGCCAATCCACTCAGCCACTCACCATTATTAGAACCAAATTATGGATTCGCCTAGCAAGCATATTAGCTGTTTTATTAAGCTTGCTTACCATCGGAAAAATTTATCTCGCGATACCTTCGAATGCCGCCTTTTTTGCCTTCACTTTGGTCTCTGTGCTGTATGTTCTTTTTTGGTTTGCTTTGGCTTGGTTTGTGGTCAGTTTACAAAAATCATCCAGTCAAAATGCCCTGTCACTCCTCTTGGTTTGGGTGCTCCTAACAATCATCCTACCTGCCTCCATCAATGCTTTAGTCATCAATCTATATCCTGTTCCTGAAGCGTACAGCACCGTCATAGAAAGTAGAGATGGCTACCACACCAAATGGGATTTACCTAAAGCACCGACGATCCAAAAGTTCAAAGACCACTATCCTCAATTCAGCAAATACGAACATCCAGAAGGGGAAAGTTTTGGTTGGTTTTGGTACTATGCCATGCAGCAAATGGGAGACGATGAAGCCGCTGTCTCCAACAATGCAATGAAAGAAAAACTGCAAAAAAGAGACCAAATCAGCCGAACGATTGCCTATTTCTTACCTAGTGTGCACACACAATTTTCGCTCAATGCACTCAGCCAATCGGATATGAGCAACTATCTGAATTTCTTGAACGAATTAGAAGCGTTTCACGAAGCCAAACGCTTGTATTTCTATCCAAAAATCTTTGAAGAAGTGCCAATCGAGGAGGAGAATTGGGCGCAGTTTAGATTGGAAACGGTGGAAAATGATCAGAGCGTTGAGTGGTTTGGGAAGCTGTTGCCCTTGGTTTTAGGGAGTTTGTTGTTGGTGGGTTTGGCTAGGGGAAGGTGGTTGATGGGATAATAAAAGGGAAGGAGAAAAGATTTCACAGATTTAGGGGCAGAAAAAATTATCGTTGGAGCGGAAAAGGGTGTTGAGAAAATCGTGGTTGAAATAAAAAGCTTGCTTGGAGATTCTGATGTAGATCAGTTCGATGATGATGTCGTTTTAGCGTTTTTGTAGCCTTAGGAACGACGCACAAATAACCTCAGATTCTTGACTTCATCTTTACGCCTTAGGCGAACAGGTTTTGCGCTACTTTTCGTTAGAAAAAGTCTTATGTCCGCCTAAGGCGGATTGCGATTTTTCTGCCTCCATTAGCA
>JBCCRX010000165.1:0-13503 GCA_039201015.1 Bacteroidota bacterium
CATGAGCGAAGGAACAGCTATGAATGAAAATGAAATCGGTGTCAATGCTACCAATAGTGAAAGAGCGATTGTCTGCGAAACAGGTACGATCATAGGAAGACAAGTCTATAATGTGCCTGGCTCGGATGAACAACGCCACCGCAATAATCAGTTTTTGGCGGGCGGCTATGATGATTTTGGAGCGGTGCATTTTGGGACGCAGTTTGAGGTGAATGAATCTCGATTCATAGTCAAAAGTCTGAGTGCTCCATTTTCACCGACTAATGCAGCAACGGCTAATATTTCGCCTACAGACTTTTTTCAAGAAAATACTTTTATAGAAGAACTTCCAGCTTGCAATGAAAATGCAGAATGTGGTCTTCGTCGTGCGCCTACTACTTCTGAAGTACTAGAAAATGCTCGTTCCTTAGCCATTCGATCTGATTTTGTTGAATCGCCTTATAGCGAAATGTTAAACTGGGAATCCAAAAGGTACTTACTTAATTTGATTGAACAACATCCAAACTTGCTTAATCAAGCCACTGAAATTAATACTTATTATGATGCTGAAAGGAATTCAGATGCCTTTGATTTAATAAAACTAAAACAAGGATGGAGGGAGATTTCAGCCTATCGTGATTTAGAAATTGATAATTTAAATACCTTATCGCTTCAGTTGATAGAAGAAATTAATACTTTGCGAGAGGCTTATCAAAATACGATAAGTGAAACAGAAAAAGAAAGTTTGAAAGCTAGTATTAAGTCAAACATGCTAGAATTTCAAGAATTACAAACGCAAGTTAGCAGTTTAAAAGATTCTATTCAAACGCTTATCCAGAACAGACTAGTAAGTATTAATTTTGACAACACACTTATCAATAATTCAAATCTGATTTCTTCGAATGAAAAATTAGTCAATTCTATCTACCTCTCTGCATTACTCAACGAAGATAGTTCACTATCTGAAATTCAAGAACAAGCTCTTTTTGAGGTAGCTAATCAATGTCCAAAAATTGGTGGTAGATCAGTTTACAAAGCAAGGACGCTATACAATTTACTGGTAGAATACACTGTATTTGAAGATAGTGAATTATGTTTGGAGACAGTCGAAGAAAGGAGTTTGGTAGAACAAGATAATGGAGTTAATGCAACAACACTCCAAATGTTTGTTTATCCGAATCCTTCTTATGAAAGCTTCAATGTTGAGCTAAACTATATTGATTCTCAAAATGAAGTCATTTTAAAAATATATGATTTAACAGGAAGACTTGTCAAAATTCAAGTTTTAGACCAGTTAGTTACATCAATTTCTAGCGATGATTTAAGTAATGGCGTATATGTGTGTGGTCTCCATGTCAATAATATAAGAACAGGAACTCGTAAAGTAGTAGTACTAAATAATAAATGATGAAGTACATTTTAATAGGTTTGGCGATTATGCCAAGCCTTTTTTTGTTTGGGCAAAAACATGATAATCTATGGATATTGGGATACTCGCATGGTCTTGGTGGAAGTGAAGAAGACTCTCTTGGGTTAAGTATTTTGGACTTTAGTAGTGAGAATAGCCTTCATATTTCCTCTAATTACCAATGGACATTAGGGTTTGATGTTGCTAGTACAAATTTTAGCGATGCAAAAGGAAATTACTTATTTAGCTCTAATGGTGTAAGGATATACGATAGAGAGGGAGAATGGTTGGAAGGTGGAGAAAACTTAAATGAAAATGAAAATAATGGTTATATTTTACCACAAGGTGTTTTAGCTCTACCGCATCCAAGAGATAGTAATTTATATGCTTTCTTTCATGGTAGAAAAGGAAGTACGCCTCGAATGGAGGAGACTTGGTACTCAGAAATAGATATGCGAAAAAACAAAGGTTTAGGAGCAGTGACTTCTATGCAACCGCTTATCCAAGACACTCTATTGTATGGACAAATTACAGCAGTAAAACATGGAAATGGGCGAGATTGGTGGATTATTTTTCAGCGCAATTGTGATGCTTTTACTAGATGTAAAAACAATTTTTTCTATAAAGTTTTGCTTAATTCTGAAGGTATACAAGTTTTTGAGCAAAAAATTCAAGATGACTTAAAAACTAATACAGGATTAGGTCAAGCCGTTTTTACGCCTGATGGTACAAAATATATAGCGGTACAAGGAGACCGATTTGAAGAACCTTCTTACATTGATATTTATGATTTTGATAGATGCACAGGCGAATTTAGCAATCGGATTCGTATTGAAACGGTTATAACCGATAGAGGAGATGGCGAAAATGGCGGAACAGGCGGAATAGCCGTATCTCCCAATTCTAGGTTTTTATATTTTAATACTTGGAAAAAAATCTTTCAATATGATCTTTCAAAAGAAAATGCACAGATCATGCAAGATAGTAGTGTCGTTGTAGCAGAATATGACGGTTTTGTACAATATACACAAAGTGGTTTTCCTTTAGGTACTCGTTTTTTGCGAGGGCAACTCGCCCCAGATGGCAAAATCTATATCTGTACAACTAACAGCACCCAATACCTCCACGTCATCCACTCCCCAAACGAAAAAGAGCTAGCTTGCAATGTAGAGCAACACGGTATTTATTTGCCTACTTTTAATGGGTTTTCTATTCCGAATCATCCGAATTATCGGCTTGGGGCTTGGGAGGGGAGTGTTTGTGATACGTTGAATGATCCAAGTGTATCAACAGCAGATCTTTTTACGAAAACAGAGGTGAAACTATACCCCAATCCTGCATCTGACTTATTGAATATCACTATCAATACGAAAAGAAACTATCAAACCATAAGTGTACGGCTTTATGATTTGTTGGGAAACTTAGTAAGGGACTATCATAATACTACCGCTATTTCACTACAGAATTATCCTGCGGGTATTTATTTAGCTCAGATTGCTCTAGATGGAGCAATCATTCAAACACAAAAATTAATTATTCAACGATAAATTAAACGCTTATTTTATGAACCGATTACTGATTTTACTCTTTCTTTTTCTTCTGATTTCAAGTCCTTTATTTAGTCAATTTGGTCCTATTAATACACTCACTGAATGTGAAATTTGTCACCCAATCAACAATATATTTGCTGATTTAGATGGAGATGATTATCCTGATGTACTAAGCATGAGTCGAAACCAAAATAGTACAGAACTGAGTTTTCATTTTCTAAGAAATGATAATGAAGGAGATTTTGAATCACCAATCAAGATTGAAAATTTAGAGGAAAGTAGCAGTATCTACGTTCGTGCTATAGATGCAATAGATATAGACTACGATAACGATATAGACATCTTATTATCAGTAAGTATAGATGCTGTTTCTTTTTTTTTATACCTTGAAAATGATGGTACTGGAAGGTCTTTCCAGAAGCGTACAATTTTTACAGATATTCAAAGCATCACAACACATAAAGTTGCAGATTTTAACGAAGATGGATTTCTAGATATTATAGCAGTTATAGATGAAGATTATAAGATCGTTTGGTATCAAAATGATGGAGTCGGTAACTTCGCTGCTCCTAGCGAAATTTATAGCGGTATAAGGATTGAAAATCGAAACTTTCAATTAAAAGACTTGGATAGAGATAACGATTTGGACATTGTCTTTATGAGTTCAAACAATGAAGTTTATTGGAAAGAAAATCTTGGCTCAATAAACTTCGCTGAACCTACACTGTTGCTACGGTCAAGGCACAATGTTAGCGTTCAATTTGAAGATATAGACGGAGATCAAGACTTAGATTTAATAGAATCCAAATATCTTCGGGAACTCGTTTGGTATCCGAATGAAGGAAATACTACTTTTAGAGAAAAGAAGGTGATTGCACCTGATGGTATGCCAGTAAGCGCATGGACAACCTTAGCAGATTTCGATAAGGATGGTGATATTGATTTTATAAATGGCTTTTCTTCTCCTGATACCTTGTATCATTACATTAATGATGGTTTAGGAAATTTCGATAGACAACCAATCCATCCTATTGGAATATCTTTGTCCGAAGCCTATGCGAAAGAAGACATAGATAGAGATGGCGATCTGGATATTTTAATTGGGAGTGACCGAATTAATAAGTTGAGTGTATTAGTGAATGATGGGTTTAATAATTTTTCCTCAAATCTTATTAGTAATTCCGATGTGAATAAACCTATACATATCCAAGCAAAGGATTTAGATAGCGATAACCGATTGGATGTAATAGCTACTTCTCAGGAAGACGGCACGGTAGTTTGGTATCAAAATCTAGGAAATGAACGCTTTTCGGATCAAGAGGTATTATTCACCTTAGAAGATGTAAAGTATATCCAAATTGAAGATATAGATGATGACGGCGATATGGACATTCTTGCTATGACTTCAACACAAAATAGTGCCATTATATGGTATAAAAATGACGGTCAAAATAATTTTCTATCTACGCAGCTAGTAAGAGATCAAATTTCTAATGCTTATAGTTTTGGGCTTGCTGATTTAGATAATGATGAGGATGAAGATATAGTGATAGTTTCTAATACTGGAATTGAATGGCTAAAAAATGATGGTATGGGGACTTTTGTGCTTCAAGATACCTTGATGAGTTTTACAAATGGATTTGAACGATTGACAAAAATTTCATTTGTCGATTTCAATCAAGACGATTTCATAGATATCTTAGCAGAGAGTGAATATGGAAGTATAAATATTTATGTAAATAACGAAGGAGAGCTTTTTTCAAGTTCTCGGATTGCATCAGGGGGACTAGGAAAATGGTGGCCTTCTTCTATCTTTACAGATGTAGATGAAGATGGCGACTTAGATATTCTAAGTGCCTATTTTTTTGAGCCTAGAATTTTGAGTAAGTTAGTATTTTTTGAAAATGATAACGGTTCTTTTTTTCGTGAACGAGAAATAGAAACTTTTCAAGGTGTTGATGTGTCCATTCATCTTATGGATATAGATAGAGACCTAGACCAAGATATTCTGCTAGTAGGAAAACAGGAAGCAGAAGTAGTTTGGTATGAAAATAAGGGAGCAGGAACATATTCTGAAGCACATACCATTGTAGGTGATACACCAATGGGAGATATTAGCTTTGCGCTGCCAGCAGATATTAATAATGATGGATTCGAGGACATTATATTCAGAAGCTACTGGGCAGATCAAATTGGATGGATAGAAAATTTATTCTCTAGTCCTGCGATAAGTGGTGTTTCTTTTTTCGATGAAAACGAAAATGGTTTGTTTGATTTGGAAGAGCGCATTATTCCAAATATTCCTGTACAACTTGATCCTAAAGCACTATCTGGTTATACCAATGCGAATGGCGTTTTTCGTTTTTACACTACTGTTGGAAGCTATCTTCTAACTACTGAGGTAGATTCCTGTTGGAGTTTGACTACAGATTCTACCTATACGGTAAATGCAGTAGCAGATAGTACAATAAGTAGAAATTTTGGATTTCGACTAGATTCTGACTATAAGCATTTAACGACTAGATTGAATGCTGCTTTCACTAGATGCAATACCATTGTTCCTTTTTGGCTAAGTGTAGAAAATGATGGTTGTGCGATTACAAGGGGAGCTTATGCAATTGTTTTAGATGAATTGGTAAACTTGGAAAGTGCATCCATACAAGCTGATTTTGTAAATGGTGATACACTGTTTTGGCGTACTAATGAGCTTTTTCCAAATCAAATGGAACAAATTAAACTAGAATTACTAGTAGCAGACGAAAGGAATCTAGGGGAGATCATTCAATTAACAACCATCGCTTATTTAGAAAATGAGCAAGAACAACTTGTTCCCGTTTCTTCAGATACTTACGCTAGTGTCATCCGCTGCGCCTACGACCCCAACGACAAACTCGTCCGCCCCAATCGCAGCAATGAATACGACAAAAACTACACCCTCTTTGACGAAACGATGGAATACACCATTCGCTTCCAAAACACAGGAAATGATACGGCTTTCACCGTCGTCATTCGAGATCAGTTGGATGAAGATTTAGACTGGACTACTTTCAAGCCGATCACGGCTAGTCATAATTTTGAGACCTTACGCCATAAAAATGGTCTAGTTGAATTTAGCTTCAAAAACATCTTACTACCAGATAGTACGACCAACGAGCCACTTAGCCACGGTTTTGTGAGCTATCAGATTCAAGCTAAATCGGATATAACGGAGAACACATTAATTGAGAACACCGCTAACATCTACTTTGATGCCAATCCTCCAATTGTGACCAACACAACGCAGAATACCTTGGTTTCGGAATTACCCAAGACCACTAGTAGCCATGAACTACCCAATTTGAGTAGCATTACATTTCTGCCCAATCCAAGCAACGGATTATTACAACTGAAACTTAGTGAAAATTCACCTGTCTCACAACTAGAAGTACGCTTCTATTCGCTGGTCGGACAGCAAATAGCCGCTTTCAAAGGACAGAGGGAATTTGATTTGAGTGGATTGGTGAATGGGGTTTATGTAGCAGAAGTACGCACAAAAGGGAGGATAGTTGGGAGAGAGAAAGTTATCATTCAACAATGAGTGTAGAGCATCCAAGTCGCAGACATTCGACGATCCTTTTTTTGGGAAGACGGAGGGCATCGGGGGTTTAAAAGCCTTTTATATTCGTCATCAACCATTTTCCCCTAAAAACCACTACATTTGACACATGAAAAAGACAATCACCTTAATACTGCTGCTCAGCTTAGTGGCAGCTTGTCGCCCCATTCGTTTTGCTCAATTTTATCTATCCGAAAATCATCAAAAGCCGAAATTTGATGAGCAAATCATTCAGCACGATCCAGAAAATACATTTCAATTCAAACAAGGCGAAGCACGTCTGGACAGCTTGATCTCGAATATTGATTTTTACGTGCCAGAGTATAAGCAAAAGAAATTTCCCCGGCGCATGCCACTGCATCAGTACTTGGACGAGGGCACTAGGACATCCGCTTTCCTTGTCATCCGCAATGACAGCCTAATCTACGAAAGCTATTTCGACAACTTTAATGAATATTCGCAATTGCCTTCCTTTTCGGTCGCGAAATCTTTTACCTCTGCATTGGTCGGCATTGCGGTGGAAGAAGGCTTTATTGCAAGTATCCACGATCCTGTGACCAAATACATCGAAGAAGTACGCGACAAAGCGCCCGAATGGCAGCAATTGACTGTGGAACACTTGTTGAATATGCGTTCGGGTATAGATTTTAATGAAGACAATTACGTCAATCCTTATTCTAGTATTGCTGATTTATACCTAAAAAATAGTGTACTAAAAGTCATCCAAAAAGCAAAATTCGAGCATCCGCCAGGCACTGTGGAATACTACAGCAGCATGGATACGCAGATTTTGGGTTTGATCGTACAGCGCGCAACGGGCAAGACTTTGGCGGCTTATATGGAAGAAAAAATTTGGCGACCGATTGGTATGGAAAGCGACGCCAGATGGTTTTCTGATAAAGAGAAATATGGTGTGACCAAAGCTTTCTGCTGCTTGCATCCCATTGCACGCGACTACGCCAAATTCGCAAGACTTTATTTGAATCAAGGCAATTGGGAGGGACAGCAGATTGTTCCCAAAGATTGGGTGAGTCGTTCTATACAACCTGATTTCAAGAATGGCTGCTATCAATATCAATGGTACAGCGGCGACAAAAGCTACGTCCGAGCAAAAAATGAAGCAGGCAAATGGACAACCAAGACCTTTCCCGATTCTTTGAGTGCCGCCCAAGCTATTACGGAACCCGACTATCAATTCGTTCGCAAAAGAAACAAAGAATGGGTGATTCGAACTTGCGGACCAGCCTATTACGCGCTCGGTATTTTTGGACAAGAAGTACATATTTTTCCAGAAGAAAACTTGATTATTATTCGTTTGGGGGAACGTTGGGACACGCCCACTAGAAATATCATCTATCAAATTCGGAAAGCTTTGAATCCAACTGCTTATGACTACTGATGGGATGCTGCAAGTGGCTGCACAACACTATGAGATGAAGCTAGAACAAGCGAAACTGTTGAAGGGATACAGCAATCAAATCTATGAATGCGGTGATAAGATTTTTCAGTTTACGGCGAAGCAATATAAAAGCAGCGAGGAAATTGGGATGGAATTGGCTTGGATGAATTTTTTGCGGTCCAAAGGAGTGAACGTGGCGGAAGTTATTTCTTCCAAACGCGGCAAAACTTTTGAGGAATTGGAAAACGGTCTGCTCGTTTGCTATCGAAAGATCAATGGAAAGAAAATCAGCAGGTCGCTTTGGTCAGCGCAACACGTGCAACAATTGGGAAAACTAACGGGGCAGCTTCATCGCTGGGGAAAAGTTTTTCAAGCCTCCACTTCCTTTTCCATTAAACATTGGCACGAAATTCCTAAAGCAAAAATCGAAGCCGACTTGCCCAAAGACGAACGCAAACTTCCACAATTGCACGAACATTTAAAGCATCAATTCCACGCCTATCCTATCAATACAGAAGCCTATGGATTGATTCACTACGACATTCACCACGGTAATTACTTGATAGCAAAAGAACAAAAAATCGTTCTTTTTGACTTTGAAATGGCGTGTCAATCTTGGTATGCTCACGAAATTGGGACGGTTTTATATTACGCGCTTTTTCTGCCTATGATGCAAGCGAAAAAAGAAGCTGATAAATGGTTTTTGAAACACTTTTTGAAAGGCTATTCAAAGGAACATACTATCGCTCCGCAGGAATTGGATAAGATTCCAGCGTATCTACTGTACAGAGATTTGCTGGTGTATGCTTATATTTCTAAGGTATGGTCGGAAGAAAATATAACGGAAGCACAAGAAGTTTTTAGGGAGCAGATTGAGCAGGGGATTTTGGAGCGGAGGGAGTGCTTGGGTTTGTAGGTATGAATTTTATCAAAAGAGGGGACACTATCAATTCTTCTGCTCAGCAACTTTCACAGCCAAGCTCTTCCAATCAGTAGGAAGGCGAGTTCAAATCGTCTTCCAAGTTGATCCTTCAAATCAGTTGGAAGGCGAGTTCAAATCGTCTTCCAAGTTGATCCTTCAAATCAGTTGAAAGGCGAGTTCAAATCGTCTTCCAAGTTGATCCTTCAAATCAGTTGGAAGGCGAGTTCAAATCGTTTTCCAAGTTGATCCTTCAAATCAGTTGGAAGGCGAGTTCAAATCGTCTTCCAAGTTGATCCTTCAAATCAGTTGGAAGGTAAATTTAATTCCTCTTCCCTCTCTATTTCATTCACTTGTAACTTTCTTTCCACCTCATCCGTCTCACCAAAAAATTCAAAATCATCCTACTATGAAAAAATCTATCTTTATTTTACTCTGTGCGGCTTTACTATTACCTTTTTTCACACAAGCCCAAAAGGAAGATAAGATCAAAACGCAGCAGCTTTCCGAGTTTTCTAAAGTAATTATTGAAGGGCACGCAGATGTGCATTTGTATCCAAGCGATAGAAATGAATTGCGCATCGAAGTTCGAAGTTCGGAAATTTGGGATCGGCTGGAGGTAGAGGAAAAAGGCGATGTACTGCATGTCTATTATCGAGAAAATAGTGGTAAGATTGGTGTAAGGGACGAGAAGTTTATAGTGCAACTCGCTTACACACAACTCGATGAATTAGAAGTCATGGGTAAAATTTGGTTGGTATCAGAATCTGTTTTGCAAGAGGATGTGTTGAAGATTACGGGAGAGGGTATGATAAAGGGGGAACTAGATGTGGAGGTAAACAAACTATTGGTGCGGATGCATGGATTGATACGAATGAATGTATCAGGAGAAGCGGAGTATGCCAAATTTGAGCTAGAAGGTATGGGAAAAATAGATGGTGCTAACTTGGTGGCACAGCATGCCAAAACGGAGGTAGAGGGTTGGGCAAAAACTAAGATTGACGTACGAGAAACCTATTCCGCTTCACACGGAGGCATCGGTTCGATTAATTACAAAGGCAATCCAAAGAAGAAAAGAATCAGTCGAGAAGGGATTTCTTTTGTGCGGGGAAACTAGGTTTAATGGGCTAGGGTAGTTGTTCAAAACTTGTTTTATCTTGTATTCTTTCGTATTTTTGATAGCATCAAACATCAAATTGATATGGAAGGATTTAGAAAGTGGACAAGACAGAAGCTGCTCAATGAATTTGGTTTAAAAATGATGGATGAATTGCCAAGTCTAACACAGTGGTTGGAGATGAAGGCAGAAATCAGTGGGGAAGAAGCTCAGGAATTGGAATACTTGAGAGCGAAACTAGAAAAAAAAGTAGATATTTGGAACGAGCAAGAATTGATCGTTAAATTTATCGCGCTCCTTATGGACTTGGTCAATTTTGATACGCCTCATTATCAGTCGTATGCCAATAGAAAACTCAAAGCAAAAATCGAAGATATAGAACTTTCTGGTGATGTAGATTTTATGATTGCGAGTGGTGAATTTGAGCCAGAAGCTCCTTATTTCTGTTTGCACGAATACAAAAGAGAACAAGCTGCTCCTAAAGATCCTAAAGGACAACTATTGGCAGCGATGCTTGCTGCTCAAACGATTAATAAAAATACTTCTATGCCCATATACGGTGCCTATGTTTTGGGACGAAATTGGTTTTTCCTCACTTTAGAAAATCGAAAATACGCAATCAGCAATTCTTTTACTGCTACAAAAAGCGAGATACACGATATTTTCAAGCGACTTTGTGCAGTACGTAGCTTGATAGATGCTCAAATTTCCTAGATTACCAATAGCGTACCTTCATGGCAGATACCGCTTTCCACGCCAAAGGCAAACTCCTCCTCACAGGTGAATACGCAGTGCTAGACGGCGCAGAAGCACTAGCAATTCCTACTCAATTGGGGCAGCAGTTAGAAATTATATCAGAACTTTCAGGCCAAGCAGATCACCTGAGTTGGAGAAGCTATGATGTGGACGAGCAATGTTGGTTTGATGCGAAATTTGATGTACAAAGTGGAAATTGTTTGGAAAGTACGGATGCTACAATTGCGGAGCGTTTAGTACAGCTTTTTCAAATCATCTTAAAAAAACAACCGAACTTTTTATCCAATTATCAAGGCGATCAAATCAACACTCAACTTGAATTTCCGCGACTTTGGGGGCTTGGGACGAGTTCCACTCTGGTACATCTGCTATCGCAATGGGCAGCAGTCAATCCATTTGAATTACAATTCGCAGTTTTTGGCGGTTCTGGCTATGATATTGCTTGCGCGGGTGCGAAGCAATCCATTCTGTACCAAAAGCTAAACGGAAAATCTATTTTTCAAGAGGTTGATTTTAAACCTGACTTTTTGGATCAATTGTATTTTATTTATTTGGATAAAAAGCAAGACTCTCGCAAAGGCATTGCGCATTATCGGCAAAACAGTCAACAGCAAGCACAATTGATTCCTCAAATTACCGCTTTGACACAGGCTTTTCTAGCTGCTTCCACGCTGCAAGAAGCAGAACAAATCCTATTAACTCACGAAAGATTAATTGCGGATACCCTTAAAATGGAACGCGTACAATCGCTTTACTTCCGAGATTACTGGGGCGTGATCAAATCGCTAGGGGCATGGGGCGGTGATTTTGTTTTAGCGACTTCTAGGCGATCCGTAGAGGAGACAAAAACTTACTTTCAAGATCGTGGTTTTCACACCTTTTTCAAGTATGAAGATTTGTTGCTCTAAGCTCATGAAACCTAGCCTTAAGAACAATTTAACGTCCCATTTCTTACCTTCACTCGCCCATTCTCTCACATTGAGTTGTTAGTTTTTAGAACAAGTCCACTGATTTTGTATTTAATCTTTACATTGACTTGATATACAATAGATTTCAACAACACCAAACTAATATACAATGATACGTTTCACGACAGTCCTCCTCCTTGCTTGCTTTTCGTTTGGGCTTCAAGCTCAAACGGCTTTTGATGCCCTGCGATTTTCCACTTTAGATGTCACGGCTACTGCTCGAAATTTGGGGGTGGGCGGCACTATGGGAACTTTAGGCGCAGATTTTTCCGTCCTCAGCACCAATCCTGCGGGCTTGGGTGCTTACCGTACTTCCGAAATTATGCTTTCTCCCGCTTTCACCAATATTCAATCGACTTCTTTGCTGGAGAATGACGCAAATGCACAAGAAGTCATGGACAGTGAAACGAAATTTTTGCTGAGCAATGTTGGAATTGTATTCGTCAGCAATCCGATTGCCTCCAAATGGAAAAACATCAATTTTGCTTTTGGGCTGAATCAGATGAATAGTTTCGAGCAAGATTTTCAATTGGAAGGGAGTTCAAGAGGCTCCATTGTAGATCGCTTTCAAGAACTCGCCAACGATCAATTTTTTAGTGATTTTGAAGACAATCTCGCCATAGATGCGGGTGCGCTGATCTTTTTTGAAGATACGCAAGACTATGGGAGCGATGTAGAACTCAATCCAAATGCCAATATATTTAGAGCGCAAAGCGTGATGCGCTCTGGTTCAGTACAAGAATTTTCACTTGCCATCGGTGGTAATTACAACGAAAAGTTTCTAGTAGGTATGTCCATTGGTGTGCCTGTATTGCGCTTCACCGAAGATAAAGTTTACCGAGAAGCCGACCGCAATCGAGAAATTCCAGCCTTCGAGAATCTAGAATTTATAGAACACTTAACCACGGAAGGCTTAGGATTCAATGCCAAAGTAGGTGTCACTGCTTTGCTTACGCAAAAACTACGAGTCGGTCTTGCGGTACATACACCTAGTTTCTACGCGCTGCGCGATTCTTTTACCACCGATTTTATATATACCTATAATGCAGACGAAATTCTAGATTCGGAACTGGAAGGCATTCAGCAAGACTTGGCACAATCGCCCATTGGAGAATTTGATTATGGACTTCGGACGCCTTGGCGCATCATTGGTGGTGCTGGTCTGATTGTTGGAAAATCGGGTTTTGTAAGTACTGAATTGGAAGTCATTAATTTTTCCAGTTCCAGATTCAATTTGGTGCGCAACAGTACCAATCCAATAGATATAGAGAACGAGACTCAGATCAATAATCAAATTGATTCCACTTATCGAACGGCACTCAACTTTAGAGTAGGCGGAGAACTGGCAGTGAAGGTATTCCGCTTTCGTGCAGGGCTAGGATTGGGTTTTTCCCCTAACAAAGCTGTAGAGGACGTCAATCGCTTGGTCAGCTTCGGTATTGGCTACCGCAAACGTCGCTTTTTCGCCGATGCTGCTTTCCGTACTTCTATTACCGAAGGCAACTACATTCCATACCAAACGGCTGACCCAAGTCTCCAACAAAGTGTAAATACAGAAGTGGCAGACAATCGAATATTGTTGACAGTTGGGTATAAGTTTTAGGAGCGTTTATTCTACTGAGCAATAATTTTCTTTAATGTGTAAGTCGCTGACTACAGATGTGTTCAATTTGAATCGGCTCAATGCCAGCAAAATCTGAAACTAAGTCACGTATGGACACTCGTAATCTATATTTTATACATTACGAAAAATTATCGTTCAATAGAATAAGGAGCGATCATATTGCAATAGCATACAACTTTAAACGCTCC
>JBCCRX010000166.1:0-13392 GCA_039201015.1 Bacteroidota bacterium
AGTAACGTTCAAAAAATTAGATCGACATTTGAGTATGGATTCCGTTTCCAAAATTCGCAGAAAGTTTTTTTTCTGATGAGAAAAACTTTCTGCTTAAGGGATTTTAAGGGTGAAAAGCATCAAAAATTAGAGATTTTTGATGCTTTTCACCCTTAAGAACCCTTGGAGCAACCAAAAAATCCACCTTAAAAGATTTTTTGGTTGCGACTCCATGTATGTCGATTTTATTTTTTAATTGATACTAAGCGGGATACGTATCATATGAAACAACTACCCGAAGATAATCAATTTTTTCAATCACGCTCAGGCGAGTCCGAACAATCGAACGCGAAGCATCAAAGGTTTAAACATTTTCTTGCTTCGTTTGGAAGGCCTCGACGTCCTTCTAAACGAAAACGAACGAAATTTTAATAGCTGGCGATATCTTTCTAAAGATACTCGACCAAATGCAATCATTTAGAGCCATTTTCTTTCACTTGCCAGCCAAAACCATGACTGACTGCTTTTCCTAGAGCGATGTGATTGGGGAGTTGTACATGGGTGGTATAGACGATATCAAAGACCATGTGTGGGATGCCTTTGAGGGGAACGACTTCCGCTTTGCGCATTTCTTGGATGCGTACTTTCGGGCGAAAGTTGCCTTGCCAGCCCAAGCCCCAAAGACAAGCCAGCAGATGTCCTTGTAGGATGCCTTCGAGCAATTGGATGCGCTCAATCAGTCCTTTGCATTGCTGCCAGCGGCGGTAGTTTTCTTGGTTCAAGGCGAGCCATTTATAGAGTTTATAGGTCTGCTGCGCACCATCGACTTTCAAGCGATGCTGGTGCATGCGTAGGTCTTCTACTTGCAGGATTTTGTGCTCGCCTTTCCAATGGATGGACCAGTCGCTGGTGGCGAGTACTTGTTGCAGCGCCTGTACGCCTTCATTGACGGCAAAGAGTGCGGCTTTTTTGCGGCGCACCCGATACTGTATCAGCGGATAGCGGTACTGATATTTCCAGGCATCGCTTTCTTTGGTGTGGTTGTGAAATCGATCGTCTTGCCAGCCTGCCATTTCGATGAATGCGCCTCGCCACTGCGGTATTTCGCGGGTGTAGAGTGGCAGATCGAAGGAGAGGTACAATGTTTTAACGTTCGAGTGTTCGAGTGTTCGAGCATCGGAAGGTTCAAATGTTCGAGGGCTTTGCCCTTCGTTTGTTGGAATGTTGGAGTGTTCTAGGATAGGAAGATCTTTACTATTGGCTGTTGTCATGATGTTGATGTGTTGGTGAAGGTTTTAGTTGGTGGTTTTTTAGGTTCTCTTAGTCAGTAGCGGTTTTCGGTGATAGTAGAGCCAGTCGTTGAGCATTTCGAGATGGTCTTCTGCTTCCAGTATTTTATCTATATCAGATATTTTGAACTTGGACATGGCAGTGGAGTGCGAAAAGAATCCTCCTAACAATAGTTCTTCCTCTGGATCAGACTTAATTTTCACCACTTCTGTCAGTACAGTCCCACGATTGCCATTTCTAAATTCTGTTTTGATGTAAGCTTTAAACGGCATACGCAGATTTTCTTCTAAGTAGTAGTACCAACTCATATTGACTTCTCCTTCGTCGTAGGCATCTACTACGATTTCGGAATGGATGCGGTGGTTGCGGGCTGGGTCTTTTTTGTGCATAACTTATTCTGTTGAGAAATAATTTTCAATAAGGGCTAGAAATTCTGCTGCATCATTGACTGCTTCTTGTGCTTCTTCCAAAGAGGGAACGGCCTGGTAGTCATAATCGGCTATATTTCTGAGTACGGAAAGATTGGTAATCATCTTCGCGCTTTCTGTAGGCAACTTCTCGGTTTTTATAAAAAGTTCGTTGAACTTTCTTAGTGTTCCTTGATGCGTTTTTGCTTGAATATTTTCCATTTGTAGCATTGCTTGCATACAATGGAAAACGCAGTAATATGCACGATTGACAGTTGCTTGAGTACGTTCGCCAGCTAGCAAAAAATCAGCATCATCCAGTGCTTGATTCGCTTCTTTCAACACTTTTTCCACTCTTTCGTCCATATTGTAATCCCTTCTCTTTTGACATTATCTATAAAAAAACTCTGCTCATTTTCCCACCTTTTTAAAGACATCGGCAGATAGAACAATAGTTGATTGTATTTTATGTTTATTTCAAAGACTACATCTGTAATTTTGGGTACTTCTCGATAAGGATTCACCTCTTCTTGATTGAGCAATAACAAGAGATCAATATCCGAATCTTCGGCTGCATCTCCACGCGCCTGAGAGCCAAACAGCAGTATGCGCTCTAGCTTGTCTTGATAAAGCGTTTCCATTTTAGCAGCGAATTGGCTCAAAATGGGATGTTTTAGAAAGGTGGTGGACATTGTTTATTGATTGTATTGATTGACAATATATTGTATAGTTACAAATAATCTTGGCAAGTACTATATTGAATTAGTTCTTAGCAATCCCTCTAGACTCTACGAATGAACCTTCCAGTATCTTCTCCCTTGGTGGAATAAACACAGACGTAACCATCAGAGACATTATTGTACAAATAGACATCTCTATTGTTGAACAAAGGAATGGCTAAGTAACAATACAACCACGCAGGAATTCTACCTTCGAGTGCAATTGGTAGCTTGGAGTTGAACGGAGCTTGATCTAAAAAATCTCGAATACTAAAATTCCAGTTTTCAAAGCTGTTCTCAGGAATATTTTTTGAGTTGGCACGAATACTGATTTGTAAAAACTCAAAATCTCTTATCTGCTTTTTTTCTACCGCCGCGCAACTAATCGGATAGTCTTTCCAAATGGCTTCTGCGATTTGTTGAGTTGTTTTAGAGAGGTGGTAAGGATTAAGGACAAGATACTTAGTGGTCATTAGTAAGTTTTTGACTTTAGGACTCGCTTTAGCTTGCACTTTATCTACTGCTCCTACAATAACTGGAATAATCTTAATTTTAGGACGAGCCATAGCTGCGGTCAGTTCTCGCATACACCACTCAGAATCCATGTATTGTTCTGAAATAAAAGCGACGAAATGTCCATTGTTTTCGACTGCTTCAAAAAAGGTGTCAAACAGATCACTACCTGCATGGAGTTGGTCTTTATCTAACCACGTCTCAATTAGGTAATTGTGCAAGTTGTTTTGGATGTGTATGACTTCTTGTTTGTCTTGCGATTTATGACTTAGGAATGCTTTTGGCATGTGTGTTTGATTTTATTATTTTCTAATCTCCAACCACCCTAAAGGAATGATTTCATCTCTTCTGGTTACCAATCGTTTTGATTTTGGAAAGTCATCGGGGTTAGCTTGGTAACGCTGACCTGGCTTTCTTTTTCTAAAAGCTAGTGGATGATCTCCGATCTCAAATAACTCCATCACACGAGTAAAAAGTGCGGGCATTTGGTCTAGGAAATAGAAAAGTGCTGTCACACCTCCAAAACCAGAAGCAAATCCTAGATTAAGAAGTGTTCTGCCATTTTGCGAACTGACTCGGTAAAAACCGTCCTCAATTTCATTGGTGTATTTTCTAGCATCGTCATGATCTAGGAAATGATTGAGCCAATTTTCATCATCCTCTAATTGGCGTTCACTGAATTTTCTCACACAGTTGAGTACATGTTGCAGTACTGCTTGCCGTTTTTCTTCTAGATTCTCCGCCGTCAATGTGTCTATATCTAAATGATAGAGTTGTTGCACTTTCTTTTTTACTCCTATCCAATGCAATTCTTTTTTGGAAGATAACTCATCTCGATCTCCTAATTGCTGCTTGAGATTGAAAAGAAAATCAATATTAAAATTGATTTCTACCTCAATCTGCTCTCCTGCCTGTATAGCTTCTATGGCTGGAGCTTGCGGTTGCTTATTAGCAATAATATCCATATCACCTCTTTTTCGCACTTTATCTACTAGATAAATATCTAGGTTTTCTACCGTGCAATTCTTGCCTGGCTGTAAGTCGTCCGTCACTTGTAGCAGTTTCAATAGGTCATATTTTTCGTCATTCATGAATAGGCGTCCTCGTTCATTTTTCCAGCCGCAATAAAAAGCTTCATTTTGTAAGGTTTTCGCAAATACTACCTTTTGGCGTTGTTTGTTTACTCTACGGTTTCGCTTTTTGGCTTCTGCTTTTAAGCGATCATATTCTCGTAAAGAATTTTCTAAAATTTGCTCTACTCGTTTTTGTGGAATATGATTACATAGTTGATGATATAACAAAGCTGTGCGAATTGCCCCTTTTAGACTTGAACCTGGCACATAGGCTCTTCCATCCGCAGTGCGCATAATAGCTCGGATTTGCTGTTTGAGCCTTGTATTTGGATTACCAATGGGTGTAGCCACACAGTATTCATCTAAAAACTGCTGAAAAGCCGTTTCCTGACCAAGTACATTCTGAGCGAAGGCTGCATAATTGTAGTTTCTTTTTAGATAAGACAATTGCTGATTTTTGTCTCTTCCAAAATTTTGGCGTTTTCTTCTTCGCTCAAACTCTAGATCATCAATTTCTTGTGCGGTTTCTATCACCCATTTAGAGAATAAATTTTGCGCTTCTTGCCCTTGTTGTTTAAGAAATCGCATAAACTGCTGCTCTGAGACACGATAATAGTAATCGTCAACTACTACATAATCTGTGGCATGTAATTCTTGTCCATTTCCTATATGTAATGGCGTAAGTGTATGTAGCTGGAGTTTCATGATTTTATCTTCATTTTTAGCATGAATCCCATACCGTAGCGATAGATAGGATGTCCTAATATTTTTGTTTCTTCTTCTTCCTTCTTAATTTCTTCATCTACAAATACACTTCCCCAATTAGAACGACTAGTTTGAGTAGTTGGAAAAATAGACCCTTCTCTAAAAAAGTATAGCGACTCTTTTTCTCTATACACACGATGTTGCCCAACTCGTCCACTTCTTCGCTCCAATAAGTACCTAAAATTCTTATTTTTATTGAAAAGAGGCAATTCTTCCTCTATTTTAGGATAATAAAGCGATAGATTAATAAGTGCATCTGCTTGTTCCGTCTCTTGGATGACTACATCCTTCCAATATATATCAAACACTCCTTTACCAATAGAATAGTCGCCTCCCATACCAATATGACTGTAATAACGTAAGACAGGGTATAACCACTTTTCTACTTCGCCTTTGGCTAGAAAGAATAGCCCAGCCTCTTTTTTATCTGTGAAATGATACTCATCGGTATGAAAAAGCTGTCCTTGTCCCTTCACCTCTAAGGTGTAGCCTTTTAAGCGATCTATTCGGTTGTGAGTAACGCTATATAGTTCTCTTTTAGGTGGAACAATGGTATTTTGACCTTTTTTGATACGCTCAAAAATATCATCATTATTTAATGTCCCATTCAACACTGCTTGAAAATCAGCGAGCGAAAGGTATTTTATTTTTTTGAAGTCTTTAATGCGTTGATAATCCTCCAATTCTTTGCCTTCTATGGCAGAAATCGGAGGCAAAAAAGGTTTAGGAAAAAAGTGTTCCTCCACTTTCAGTTGTCCATCTTGTAAATCTCCTAAGAATGGAAAAGCACTACTGATGAACAGAGGAGGATTAGAAGAGTAAGATTCAATGAATTGTACTAATTCTGCTTCTCCATAAAGATTTCTGATTCCCCAACATATAATGCCCCAAAGTGTATCTGACCTAAGGGGAGTACGATAGCCAGATTTGGGTTTCAAATAGACTGCTATCATAGCTTATAAGTTACTTTGAAGTTAGCTAGATTTTTGAGCTGATCATCTTGTAGTGCTTGCATGGATGCTGCATAGCCTCCACCTCCATTCAAATAGTCTTCATTTGTCACGGTGATAGGATCGGCTAGTAAAAACTGAATTTTTCCATATCCTCTAGTTCCTGATTTTCCGATAAAATTATGTTCTAGCAAGCGCAGACCACGCATCAGATTATCTAAGTCTTTTTGGATATAGCTTTCTTCTTGGTCTTCATCCATTTCAATAATAGTGTAAAGCATTTCAAACTCAAATTTTGAGCCTGCCACTACTCGTTCCATAAATCGAGGATTAGCAGCCGCAGTCACTCGATTAATGGTGTTTTCTGGTTTGTATTCTGTATATAGCAAATCAGAATCCAAATTATCCCACATTTCTTCTGTCGCTTGGTCAGGATAACAATCTCGAAAGATAAGACGAGAAGGTCCTACTTTCTGTTTCCATTTTTCATGTTCACTCAGTTTTTCATTGTTATCTCGCTTATCATTTGCACCAATCCCAAATAAGCGAACAATATTATCATCCTGAGAAACATCTCCCAGTGTGCGATCTTTGCCTGGCACAAATGTCTGGTAGTGTCCTACTACACCTAATGCATATTCTAACAAATGTCGCATTTTCCCCTTCAGCGAACTGCCTGGAATATAAGGCATACGCGTTTGTGGATTGCGGATGACGGGTGCATCTACACCACCGATTTCGAGTTTGTCTTTACTGCCACCGATATGTATTCCTGTTAGGCATTCTATCTTGCCTTTAATGATGACATTCCCTTTAAATTTAGGGTTTGGATTTGCATTTTCTGTTGGCATCTGTTTATTCTTTAAATTTTTTAAGTGGATTGACTTTACAGCGAGAAGTAGATATGACAGATTTTAAAAATCTGTCATATCTTAATCACTAATCTCCATAAAACTTGTGATAGCCTACTATGCTTTCAATCCAAGTGAAGAAAGTCTCAATGGCTTCTTTTTTATCATTCGCATCTACCACCTCATCTATGCGCTTTTCCATAAAAGGATAGAAGTTTTTTCGGACTGCTCGCTGTCGTCCTGCGGCGTAGGCAAGTTTTGGCTTCAATAATATAAGCCGCCCAACAATTTCTTCTGCATTATCTTCACTTTTCCTATACAGTGCTCGCAATTTGTCGATCTCTGAGTAAAAGTTACGGATTTGGTTGGTTTTTAAGCCGTCTTTGTGGAATTGCTCGGCTTTAGAACGAGCAGTTTCGATAAGATTTTTATAGCTTTCTGCTGATTTCATATGTTATTTGTTTTTCTTTTTCTTTTGGTCATTATTTGCTTTCCTTTTTCCTCTTCTTGCGTTCTCTTTTTTCTTTTTAGCTTTTCTCTTTTTGTTAGCTTTTCTTCTTCGCTCTTCTTCTTCGGCTATTGCTTCCCAATTATCACGACTGTCCACCCATTGTTTTACAGCAGTGTAAACATCCCCCCATGCTTTATCCCTATCATCCTGTTCAGTAACACTTTTTCCATCTTTTAAAACAGTTTGAAGTCTTGCCAAAGCCTCGTGATCTCTCCATTGAGGACATATTCGTATTACTAATGGCAACACCCTTGCTTTACCTCTCAAGTGTCTTTCAATCGCATTTTCAAGTTCTATTTCGATACAAAAATCAGAAGCCATAAAATCTGGGCTAATCAAGAGAATTATAATATCTGACGCCTCTAATTTGTCTAATATTATGTCTTTCCAATACCCTCCAGCCTCTATATTTCTATCATCCCATATACTTATCATTGCCCACCTTTCTAAAGGTTTAAGTGTAGTCCTAAGCTCATCTTTAAAGCCTTCATCTTTGTGTGAATAGGAAATGAATACTTCTACGACTTTGGGAATTTCCTCATTTTCCTTTTCATCTATTTCTGCTTGCCCCACTTCTTCTGTTATGTCTTTAAGAAGGCTTTGAATAAGTACCATTTCTCCACTATTCTGACACTGTACAACGTCAGTAACTTCTTGGAATTTATATAATTTATCTTCCTGATAGTACCAAGCATTGTCAGGATCATCTATGCAAGTAGTACAATTACATTGTATCTTTGCTGATCTTTCCATGAAGTACTATTTTTTAGATTTTCTCACCTTCAGCAAAACGTAATTCAAAGCTACGGTCATATCCTTCATGGCGGTAGTATCTTGAGCTTCAAATTTCTTCATCATGAATTGGATAATCTCTCTAGTGAAATCATCTTTGGCAAGTGCTAGCTTCTTGTCCGTAAAACCATGTCGAGCAAATAGATAGTGTAGGCGACCGATATTGCGGAAAAAGGTTTTAGGAATTAATTGTCCTCTTGTGTTTTCGCCATCATCTCTTTGGTGAAAGCCTTCCTGTATCGTTCGAAGTACCGTATTAAAGAAAGATTTAGCCAGCTGTTTTGGACGTTTGATTTTATCGTCATATTCCAAATAATTAGCGAGCTTAGTAGCAAAACGCATTTCGTCCTCATATTTCTCCCAAGTTAGAATATGATTGAATACAAAAAGGCGATTTTTTTCTTTGCTTTCTCGCTTAGCAGCCGTTTCTAAGTTATGAGCATCTTCTGCAAAACGAGCAATAGGGTAATGAGGATTGCACTGGAAAATACCTCCACTAAAATGTAAGTTAGGATTTCTACAAGTAAACTTTTTGAAGTCCTGATGCAACTGACGGGCAAAGTCCATCACATTAGTCCATGCACCCACAACAAAAGCATCATCTCCACCTGAATAAACGATGTAGAGTTGATGTTCTTCCGCAAGTTGATTGAAATGACCTGAGAAGAAGAGAATCATTTCTCGACTGAGCGCAGCGACTTGCTTCAAACTAGACTGTTCTCCTAATCCTATTCCGAAAATGGCTCCTAGATTATCTACATCCAAGCGGAAGGCAGCTAGGCGTTTGTACTCGCTACTACCTGCTTGGGCAAGTTCTTCAAAGTCTAATACTTCATTCCTATCATTGGTCGGTGCAAATTTACCGATGAATAGAAAACCAAATCCTAGTTTGCTGGATAGACTAGGAAATTCGGCTAAGGGATGAAGAAAATCAGTATCATTCAATCGGAGCAAATTAGCAGCCTGAATGGCATCCTCCTTCTGGATCAGATAATTTTCTAAAAAATCCAAAGACTGGACAGCAAATATGCTCATTTGAGGAAAGTCATCATTCACTGGATTTCCTAGATAGATAATTTCCCGTAGGTTTTTATCTGCCCTTCGTTTGTCTTCTTGCAATGCTTCGGTATGAAAAACTTGCAATAAGTAATCTATTTTAGGTAGAATCTTTCCTGCTTCAATGAAGTCATCGTCTATTCTTTTTCTTTCACTTGTTTGTCGTTCTAGCCTAGATTCAATAAACAAATCTGACAAATAATTGATATGCTGCTGATATTTTTGAGATTCTCTTTCTTGATTAACTTTTTCAAAGTATTGTCCTGCACTACCAGCAATATCTTCACCACAAGCCACGCTCGCAACAACCAAATTTAGCTTACGCTCCAACTGCTGAGCTAGGGATAAATTGACTATTTCAATCCATTTGTCTAAGTCATTTTCCTTATCTTTCGGTAGGAGCACATTAAAGTGTCCACCTCCTGCAAAAAGGAGATTCCACTTATCCAAGCCCAAACATTGAAGCAAGTAATCAGCCAATACCTCTGAAAGTAAACTAACAAAAAAAGACTTCCCTCTGAGTTTTTGGGATGTCTTTCTCGAACCACCTGCCTCTCCTTTATCAATATCACTATAAATGAAATCTTGAATGCCAATCAAATCACCTTTCACTAATAGATACTCAGAGCTAGATTTAAGTGCTTCATTGATCCTAAGATTATCGAAGAAACTGACTCCTTCTAAATCGACTTTTTCTGGCTCAATCCGACTCCCATACTTTTGAGTAAAGAAAAAATTGGTGTAGCGTTCAGATGCGTCACCAGAAGACAATTTATTTAATAAGGCTTTATCCTTGGAATATACCTCTTGCCAGTTTTCTCCTGAATCTTTGACGAGGTCATTCAATTTCAATTTCCTACTTCTATAAGAATGTTGGCTTATTGTGTTAGGAGATTCATTGAATTGAACAAAATTAAAAATAGAAGCTAAGCCGTTATTCTTATTCAACTGATCGTATAAGCTTACATGATCCATAAATGGGTGTACTAATTTTTGAGTATTTACGAATGCGTACAGTTATAGCTGAAAGCAGCACAAACCAATACAGAATGGAAAAAACCAGTGGAAATCTTGTGTGGTGAGCGGATTTTTGGACTGCTCTAGGGCAAATATAAGGAGAAGTGGAGATTTTTCAAGTTTTTAGCGTAAAATATGCAAAATTTACCTAATATTTTTTGGAAAATGCGAGCAGGACAAAAATAAACCTGCAAGAAAGAGCACCGCCAGAGCATTATATAAGTGTAAGAGCGAAAGAAAAAGCGGCGGCAAGGAAAAAGAAAAACCAAATCCACTGATCGCATTCATCAATCACTCAAGAGTATGGACAACTTACTATTTTATGCTTTGGTTTTGGGCGCAGGCATCGTGATCGGTGTCGGACTGTTCCGACGAAGGACACAGCCTGCCATGCGCTTTGATTATGTATCGCCGCAGCAAGCGCGCTTTTCCGCTGCACTAGCGGGCATTCTTTGGAACAGCATTGTTTTCGTTGCCATTGTCCTTTTTTTTATCTATGTATTGAAGGTGGGCTAAGGTTTGTAGAACGCGCTATTGCTCGAATGTTTGATTGTGCGAAATAGGGCACGCAGCATACAGAACACTCGAACACTCGAACACTCGAACATTCAAACGGGCGAAGCCCTTCAAGCATTCTAACACTCTACTCACGCACTGGAAAAAAGCAGGAAGTCAAAAAAATCACCAACAACAATTATATATGACTTCCACCACTTTATGGCTGATCCTTCGATGGACGGTCGGACTTTTTCTCGCTAGCTTTTTGGTCTATCGCTTTCGCAAAAATATTCGTACGGCGATTGCTTGGTTTTTTCCGATAAGCAAACGCATGCAGCCCAATTTCTTTGACCAAATGCGTCGCTACACCGCGATTGCTTCGGTCGTTTTGGCATTGCTTCTTATGCTGGCTTTCAATCTTACCTATCAGTATTTTACAAAAACAGCAAGCGATACCGAACTCCTTACACAAGACCTACAAAGCCTATCTTTGCCACAGATTGATCAAAAGCCCTCTCTTAAAAAACAAGCACCGCCAACTATTTTCGACAGCCTATCTACTGCTCCCGCCGCCCCTGTATCTACGCCCCAAACGACTTTACCCAAGGCTTACGAAGATGCGCCTACTACCTTTTCTCCACCTTACTACCTACAAGTCGGTGCCTTCCAAGAGCTAGAAAATGCACAAATCTGCCTAAACAACTGGCAAACCCACCCACAACACTCGCCGGTACTCGCCACTTTTCCCGATCACGCGCCCTACAAGGTATTGCTTGGCCCCTTTTCTCACCTGGATGCTGCCCGCCGCCACCAACGCCAATACCGTATTCGTGCCTTCCCTCGTCTCGCCTCCTATTACCACAGCATCCAGTTTCTAAAAAATTGATTCTTGTTTTTTTCTCGCGTATCATCTTGGTCAATGTCTCTTCGGAGGCATTGGCTTTTTTTTATTGGTACATTCAAACCCGCCAACTCAACCAATTCTCTACCGCTTTTCGTTCTGTAGAGAAATTGATGCCAATTCCGATTTTCTGTTTTGGACTATCTCGATAAGCGTCAAAATAAGCCTTTTCTTTGATCTGTTCTAGTGCAGCTTCCGCCCTTTGATCTAGTTTAAACTCCAAGACATAAATGTGGTCTTCGGTCTCTACTTTAGCATCTAATCTACCATTGGCACTATTGATTTCTGACTGCACAAAAACCCCAACCAAAGAAAAAGTTAAATGGACGAGCGCGTGATAAAAAGCTTCATTTTCTTTTTGCCACAATTGATTGGGAATGCCAGCAAAAGTCGCGTTGAGGACTTCAATGACGCGATCTACATCACCTACACGGAACGCCTGCGCGATTTGTAGGCTTTTTATCTTTCCAGTTTGTTTTTGGTCGTACATGTAGGCATTTAGCAAATGTTCTGCAAGGGCATTTCTTACCTACTTATTTGGATAATCTAACAAATAGACACCGTTCGCTGGTTGCTCTTTAATGGTCAAATAACCAGTCTGAAAAAGAATTGTAGTTGGATTAAGTTGTTCCAAACTGTAGCCACTCAATGCTAAGTCAGAAGCCATCATATCCTCAATTCGGTACTGATAATTTTTACGCATCAAATTGACTAAAAAAGTGGGCGTTCCAGTTTCAAACCAAAAATTATCAAAACGTTCTGCTAGGAAAAAACTAAGTAAAGAAAAAGGATTATATACATACTGTTGCGCATCCCAAGAGTAGCCATCGTACCAGTCTTTGATTTGTTGTTTTAGCAGTTGTATTGATATTTTTTTCTGATCGGCTATGAATTGGATTTTCTCGCTGAAGTACGCTTCCATTTCCTGCAAAGTAATGCCCAACAAATTAGCAGCAAGGGGGTGCATACTTAGATTAATCAAATTATTCAAATCAGAAAAAATACTGGTTTTGGCAAAACGACTCACGCCCGTAATGAACACCAACTTCAAATAAGGATCGCTGTCCTTCAAAACGGAATAAAAAGTTTTGAATACTTGGCGATTGGCTTTGGCTTGCTCCAACTCCTCTAAATAGTCAATAATCGGTTTGTCGTATTCATCGATCAAAATGACCAATTTGGCTTCTTTGCTCAAGGCTTTGATCAATGCCAAAAAACTCGACTTGGCAGAATCCTTTTTCAAGAATACGCCCCGATCCGCTGCAATGGCTTGCAACTCCTCCACTATCGCGGCTTCTAGTCCTTTCGATTGATAGTCCAGCTTCGAAAATTGCAGATGCAAAATGGGGTACTGCTGCGACCAATCCCAATGATCGGCTATCCACAAACCTTCAAACAAAGCACGCTGCCCTCGATACAAAGCCTCCATCGTGGAGAGCAACAAAGACTTCCCAAAACGACGCGGACGAGCCAAGAAGAAATATTTCCCTGAATGGATCATCCGATGAATGTGAGCGGTCTTATCTACGTAGAGATAACCCTCTGTTCTGATTTCTCCAAAAGTCTGTATGCCAATAGGTAGCTTCATCTTGTAAAGATAAGGAATATTTGATTGTTGGGATGTTTGATGGTGTGGCGTGACGCTAGATTTGCTAAATCTCAAAGATTTAGTAAATCTGCACCACTGACAAAAAAAGCGAACCTTAAAATGAGATGCGATACGCCCAAAAGCGGTTCTCTTCGCCGAATCCTAAACCGAGATACGATACGCTGCTATCGCAGTTCTCTCGCTTGAATCTTCTTAAGATTCATTTTTGCTTAGGCAAAAACCGCTCGTTCATCCTGAAAATCAAGACATCCTGAAAATCCTGCTTCTGACAGAAAATGTGAACCTTAAATTGAGATGCGATACGCCGTAAAACGGTTCACTTCGCCGAATCCTAAACCGAGATACGATACGCTGCTATCGCGGTTCACTCGCTTGAATCTTCTTAAGATTCATTTTTGCTTAGGCAAAAACCGCTCGTTCATCCTGAAAATCAAGACATCCTGAAAATCCTGCTTCTGACA
>JBCCRX010000167.1:0-13314 GCA_039201015.1 Bacteroidota bacterium
ATCCCAGCGCGAATAGTGGTTGAAATTGACACGATACCTACGAAAAATAGAGAAGGGTTGGTTGATGTTGTAACCCGTCCAGAGATAATAATTGACTTCATTGGCACTGCGCAAAAAACCAATATCATTGATTTCAAAGTCAGGAGAACGCCAAGTCACGCCCGTTTGAAAACGCCAATTGCCGCCATATTTTGCTACGGATAGATTTCCAGCATTGCCCGTGAGGGAAGTCAAGGTAGAATCAACTTCCAAATTTTCTGCATCGGGCCGCTGGAAGTTGTGCTCGAAGGAACGCTGTGTGCGTGTGATAGCAGCAGTCGTTCCGTTGACGTTGCTAAACAAAGCACGACCAGAAATATTCCATTGCTTTTCACCCCAACGATGCCGAAAATCCAAACCACCCGAATAAGCCGATTCGTGCAACCAATCCAGAGGTGTATCTTTCAAATCCCGATTGACTGCCGTCAAAATACCACCGATGTAAGTATTGCCTTCTCTAAAATCCTGCTGGGCGCGAGCCACGAAGTAATTCGTCAGTGGCTCAACAATCTCTTCCCTTCTTTCTCCTTCAAAATCAATGGTTGCAAACTCTCTAGCAGTCACACTTTCCAATACGCCCAAAGAGAAACCCTTTGAGGTCTTCCCACTAAATTTAGCAGCACCCAGAATAGAAGTATTTTGCGGAACATCTGCGTATTCTCTGTTATTTAGATCAGGGTAGCCGTGCGGTGAACCACCTATTCTGCGAGAGTAGAATAATATATCGCTATTGAAAGAGCCTCCTGCATCTGCACTAGTAATGGAGTAATCAAAAATATTTCTATTCTCAATGAAAAAAGGTCTGCGCTCCGAAAAGAAGACCTGATAACCATCCAAAACAACTACCGAAGGATCGGCTTCCACTTGTCCAAAATCAGGATTGATGGTGAAGTCTAGTACAAAATCACTAGTGATGCCTATTTTCCCATCCACCCCAGCCGTCACGCCACGATCAGAGCCATCGGCGAAAGGATTGCCTTCTATTTTTTCAAAAGATTCGGTTTGTGCCACTACGTAAGGCTGAATTTCGATTTGCTTTTGCGGTTTCAGACCTTTCAAGCCATGCAATTCCCCAAAAAGGCTTACCCAAGCTCCTGCATTTTGCTTCATGGGTTGCCAAGTAGAACGCTCTTCGTTTCTGAAAAAACGCCTGGTACTTTGCAGTCCCCAAACTTGATCTTCTTTGCCGCTGTATCGAATTTGACTCAGAGGAATCCGCATTTCTGCCGTCCAGCCCAATTCATCAATATTGGTCTTTGCCATCCAAATTGGATTCCAATTAGCATCCCAGTTATTGCCATCGTTGGAGACAAATTCATCACCTCGCACACCAGAAGCTGAAACAGTAAAAGAGAAAGCACTTCGCTTATCAAAATAGCTATCAATATTGACTTCTATCCAATCCCCATCGAATCCATCTCGACGGCTCATCCGCTTCACAATTTTCTCTGGCTCCTCATCGAAGCAGCGAAAGCCAAAGTATAGATAATTATCATCGTACAAGACCTTGAAAGCCGTCTGAAAACTTGGCGGCGCACTATCGTCGGGCTGTAGTTGCTTGTAATCGCCCGTCCATTCTACGGCATTCCAAGCCTCATCTTCTAGCTTGCCGTCCAGTTGGAGTGGAAGATCTGTTTTTTTGGTGGTGTAGGCTTTTTTGTTTTCGAGTTGAAGGGAATTTTGAGCAGTCAATAGGCCACACAGACCTATTATCAGTGCAAGTGTCGTTGAAAGTTTCATTTTGATGATTTCTTTTTTTGAAAAGACGTGGTAATTTTGGAGAAGGTTGCAATCGTTGATGTACTGTAAGAAATTATTCTACAGGTAAATAAGCCACTGCTTTTATCTCGATCAGTAAATTGGGATGCGGCAATTGATGCACGGCTACAGTGGTTCGCGCAGGACCAGACTCATGGTTGAAGAAAGTGCCATAAACTTCATTATAGCCTTTGAAATCTTTCATATCCACCAAGAAAGTTGTAATATCAATTACATGCGAAAGATTTGCTTTCATACTTTTCAAAAGCTCGTCGATATTTTCGATAACAGCTTTGGTTTGCGCTCGAATGTCCAGTTGCCAGTTTCCGTTTTCATCCTGCGCTGCTCCAACGTGTGTGTTGTCGGGTCTTCGACTACTTGTGCCAGAGACATAAATAAAATCACCGACTCGTTTGACGTGTGGATAATTCCCAAGTGGCTTTGCTTTGTCTGGAAGAACTTTGTTGCTCATTAAGAAAATTATTTTAAGGACTGCCAAATATTTAGATTTGAGACAATGCTATTGACTTAAGGAAAATACGTTTAAAATTCCCCCAACCCCTAAAGAGGAGATTGGCATATTTAATTACAAACGAACGTTTTATATGTAAAAAATAATATTTCTTCACCTAGGACGGACTAAGGGGAAAATAGCAACCAAATCTCTTAAGTCAACAGCGTTTAGATTTGAATCTTGAGAATAAACTATTTCAAAGAGCTACGATAAGTAGGATACTACCCCCCCTCTCAAACTCTCACTCTCTCAAACTCTCAAACTCTCACTAGTAAAGCTCGTACAAAACAGGCTTACTCGGCGCGGCATCCAGCGGCATAGAAGGAATCTGAATATTCAATAAGTACAAACCATTTTTCACTTCATCTGGCACAAAAATCAGTTCTGTAATGGTACAGTTCTTTCTTGCTACTGCCGTAGCAGTTTTTCCCTCTACTTTCCAAAATAGACGATGATTCAGTAGTTTTCCCTCATCCACTTCCCGATCTACAGAAGGTAAATCTAGCAACAAATGTTGTACCCCTTGCTCCACCAAAAACGATATGGCTTCAGCTTCCAGATAAGGCGGATTAGTACCAGAGTAATCTTTTGTCAATTTATCTTTTGAATTGGGTAAAGTACGAAGTACCAGCGCATCTGGAAGTACCTCAGGACAAGCGGCTTGTAGTTTTTGGTAGCTAATCACTTGATCGCCATTTTTAATTTCTGTCCATTCTACGCTTACGACTTGAGCGATAAAATGATACTGTTTTAAAACCTCATTAACAGCTTCTTGTGCTTCGGTGATATGTCCCAGACCTTCTGTGTGCGTTCCATTGCCGTGCGGATTCATTTGGACATCAAAAAAATTGACGGGCGCACCTGCTTTCACTGCGCCTACAAAATTGCCTGATGTGTAAGCTTTGACCTCAAAATCTGTCGCATAAAAACACTTTACTTGACCAAGCGGAATCGAAATATCTATTGGTTTCGCTAAATTACAATGGTATATTTTTTCTTTGTGTGGTATTTTAATAATCATAAGGAAAACGCAGCAATCAGACCAAGAAATAAATTTTTCTGTCAGAGGTCAGAAGATTTCGTCTGGACAATGGTTTTATTGAAGTGGAATGCGACAAAAGTAGCATTTTTTGGATTCTATTATTTTTCATGTGTGCTACCGTGTGTATAACAAATCGCACAAATATTTAATTTTATACAAAGAGTAGCTTGTTTTGGATTGGTATGGACGTCGAGTCCATACCAATCCATTAAGGTTTAAAAAGGATAAAAATTGGCTTTCAGCCAATTTTTATCCTTTTTAAACCTTAATCAAATCAATTTGGCTCGATGCCAAATTGATTTGAAGCGAATGAAATCTTGACTTTTCATCTCCGTCTTTTTCGTAAAAGTGCACTTTTTTATACACACTGTGCTAGCTTTGCGCACCTCTGCAGTTAAAAAAAAGCGATGCAAAATCAAGCCATCCTCGAATGTGTACCCAATTTCAGTGAAGGAAGAAGACCCGCAGTTATTGCAGCGATTGCGGATGCAATTCGATCCGTTGAAGGCGTGCAGTTCCTGCACATTGATGTAGGTGCAGCCGCCAATCGAACGGTAATGACTTTCGTAGGCGAACCAGCAAAGGTAGTAGAAGCTGCATTTCAAGCCATAAAAAAGGCGAGCGAACAAATTGATATGCGCCAACAAAAAGGTGAACATCCAAGAATCGGGGCAACCGATGTTTGCCCTCTAATTCCAATACAAAACATATCTTTAGCAGAAGTGATTTCTTACGCTAAGCAACTGGCACAAAGGGTAGCAGAAGAATTGGCTATTCCTATTTATTTATACGAAGCGGCTGCTCCGCAAAGCTATCGAAGCAATTTGGCGAGCATCCGAAGAGGAGAATACGAAGGCTTGGCAGAAAAAATGAAAAGTGAAAAATGGCGACCCGATTTCGGTAATTCGTTCAATGCGCGTTCCGGCGCGAGTGTCATCGGAGCAAGAAATTTTTTGATCGCATATAATATCAATTTGAATACTTATGATTTAGATGCAGCAACTGCCATTGCACAAGAAATTCGGACGAGTGGTAAATGGGTCGTCGAAAATGGTATCAAAAAAAGAATCGCAGGCAGTTGTGCCGCTTTGAAAGCCATTGCTTGGTACATTGAAGAATACGATAAAGTCCAAATCTCTATGAACCTCACCGATTTCCGTCAAACAGGGATGCACCAAGCCTTTGAGGCTTGCAAGCTAGCTGCCCAAAAGCGAGATGTAGTAGTCACAGGCTCAGAGCTTATTGGTTTAGTGCCGCTAGAGACGATCTTAGAGGCAGGAAAATTTTATGCCCCTACCCTATCGAATGAAGAAGCTTTAATCGAAGTAGCTATCCAAAAACTTGGACTTCGTGCAATCAAGCCTTTTTTGCCAGAGGAAAGAATTATTGAATATCGGCTAGAGGTCAGACGTTAGAAGCGGGAAGTCAGACTTGCAACCAGCAATTTCTTATTTAGGATTTAGAAATGTCATTTTTTGCTCTAAACTGCAAGAATAATTCCCAAATTCGGGTTCAAAAATGACATTTCTTGCTCCCCCGATTGGTAAAATCCTCCACCTGAAAAATTGCTACTCGCGAACTATAAGTTGAAGTATAATTCTGAATCTCCTTGAATTGATGCAACCTGCGCAATCCGTTCACTATCAATTACTTACAGACTTAAAAGAGTAACCTAAATAGCTTACGGAAAGTTGGTTCACTTTTTCGCTTCACATCCCTTTCGTCTTCGAGTATCGGTGATCGCTGTAATTAGCCAGGTGTCTTCTGACTTAAAAAGGGTAAAGGCGTTCACGCCACAATGGCTAAATTTTTCATTGAAGTAGAATTCGTAAGGTGTCCAGACGACCGCCAGTGGACCATCTACTTTCACTTGATACTCCAAAATGCGTTCTTCCAAGCTTTGATCCGCCGCCATTTTACCGATGGAAGTAATAAATCGGCTGATTTCGGTACTTTGATATTGGGCTTTTCCTGATTTGTCCGTAGAAGCGGTATGCAGACTAGCCATAGGATGAAAAACTGCCTTTATCAATGTCGTATCTTTCTTTGCCATGCCTTCAAACAGTTGCTTAATCGGTGCAATGACGGCGGCTTCGATTGCTTGGCGGTCTTGTGCTTGTGTGGTGCTTACACCTAAAAATAGAAGGAAGCAGATGCTTGGTATTTTTTTCATTATTTGTGTTTGTCTTGATCGGGTAGCAACTTCTCATTTAGGATTAAGAAATGTCATTTTTTACTCTAAGCGATAAGAATAATTGCCAGATTTGGGTCTAAAAATGACATTTCTCAATTCCAGACTGGTGAAATCTTCGGTGTGAAAAATTGCTATTGATCGGAAGAAAATGTACTTTAAATATACTACAAGCTAAGTTTATTTGCATTTTGGATAGGGGAGTTTGAGGGAGAAAAAAGGGTTTTAGAAAAACCCTTTTTTCTCCCTCACCCTTTGTTCGCCGCCGTCTTCGACGGCGGCAGATGTGTTTTTTAAAGCTCGAAATTCTAAGGAATTTCTCGCTTCTCAAAATTAAAACAAACTTAGTTTACAGAGTATTAAATACTAAAAATCAATAAATTACAAATTCTTCATTGTACTTTCTATCGAACATGAAGAACTTGGGCTTTTCGTCGGGCACTTTGATCTGAACGATATTGCGCTGGTCTTCGTAAAGTTCCATCAGGATGGTATTTTTGACGCCGAGGCTTTCCAGTTTGCCGACATTTGGTACTTCTACGTAGCACCAAGCCGCTAGGAAATCTTCCGATATTTCTTTACCAATATAATTGTATTTGACCTCCTCTTCATTGACCATAATACGAAAACTTTGCCGCAAATAATATTCGACATAAGTTTCGCCCTTTTCGTGTTCTTTTTCTGTACACAGATTCAATTTCTCTTTGACGCCACCTTCAAATAAAGTCGCTTCCAAATCATCCAAAAAAATATGCAGACTGATCTCCAAACTTTCGCTTTCTGGATTGTACTCGATAACGGATTTACTCAAATGAAAATCATGTTCTTTTGGTATAAAAAAGAGGCTATTGAGTAACAATAAAAATGTGATCATATTCTACAATACTAATTTTTAGAAAAATGTAAATCTAGCAGTAGCAAAAAAGGTTTTCTTATAAAGTTCAATGTGCCATTCTGTAGCAGTTAAACGGCAAAGTAGGACGTCTTCTGTAATACTTGAGGACACCTAAGCTGCTATCTTACTTCAAATAATCGTAGCGCAATAGACGCCCTTTTCCACCATCTCCTTCCGAACTGATGTAGAGCGTAGCATCCGTATCAAAGCAAATGCCTTCGGGCTGTTTCATGAATTTTGGACTCAATTTTTGAACGCTTTTTATCGCTCCTTTCGCATCCAAAACCACCAAAACTTTGCCTGGAGAGGAAAGCAAGTAAACTTCTTTTGAGATTGGATGAACTGCAATGCCAGAAGGTGCGAAGGTCTTAGCCAAAGTCCTGCTAATCATGGAGTTGATGTTGGTGTATTGGTCGATAAATTGATATAAACTATCGTGGTTCACTCTGTAAATCGCCTTTTCTTTGAGTTCTTTTTCCACCAAATCGAACCCAAAAACGACTCTTTCTTCCTTGTAGTCTTTGTGTCTCGCTTTGCAAGCAATTAGCAGTTGATTAGAAGAAGAATCGTAGCACAAACCCTCTATATCATTGCTGGACTTTAAGGAAGTTTCGTATTTTTCCACCTTGGGCTTCTTATCCTTTCGCAATTCGATCTCATAAAGGTCACCGCTGCTCGTCACGGCGTAAATTCGATCCCCGACTGCCTCCACGCCTTCGTAATCTCCCTTTTTCTCAAATTTAATTTCTTCTTCAATTTCGCCCGTCTGTTTATTCAAAAAAAACAATTTGCCTTCTTCGTCATTGAGGGTCAAAAGTTGTTTTTTGTTCGACGATAAACTCAAAGCAGAAGTTTCCCTTAAATCTTTATCCAATTTTACTTCCAGCGTAGGCTGACTTAGATCGTAAGAAAAATTGGACATACTTTGACTGTAAGTACTGCTACCTTCACAGGATAAGAGCAGCAAGGCGGTGAATAAAAAAATCAGTTTTGACATATTCAAAAATTTTACTGCCAATAAAATAAGCGTCAGCAGCATTCAAGCCACTAACGCTTATTCTTTGTGTTTTGTTGGTTTTTGTTGTTTTGAGTAAGAAGGGACGAAAGAGAATACTAAGCGAATAGGAAACAACTTATCTAAATTTAAAGAGTTATTATAAATATAGATTGCATCAATCAATATGATATTATGGAAATGACAGCGACTGCTTCAATTTATGAAATAGAAAGAAATAAACCTATGCCCGATAAATTGCACTCTTATTTGCAAAAGCGATTGATTTTCTTGCTCGAACTACACTACAGAAAAGTTTACGAAACCCTTCCAGAACTCAACATCATATTTGAAGGAGAAAAAAAAGTACCTGATTTAGCCATATACGAAAAGCAGGCACTTGATTTTACCAAAAACGAAACGAATATTACGCTTATTCCCGTAGGTGCAATAGAAATTCTTTCAGGTCAGCAGGTCATTAGCAACCTAACCAATAAACTAGAAAAGTACTTATCCGCAGGTGTAAAATCTTATTGGTTGGTTTTGCCAGAATTGCGTTCTATCTACGTTTTCCATACTGCCGATGAAAGTTTTATCTATGGCAAAAAAGATGTACTAAAAGACGAAGTCTTGGGTATTGAGTTAAATATGAAAGATGTATTTGAGGGTATGTAGAGATTACTACTTTCAGAAGTAGGCAGTAATTCCCGATCTGAAAAATCGTAGTCTAGACTTTTGAAGTTTTTTTAGCTAAAGCACTGTTTGTTGAGCCAAAAGTGATTCTTTTTTAGTAGCAAACTTCAAAAGTCTCTTCGTGTGTACTTTACATCAAGAATTACTGGAAGTAGGCTTACTAGTGGACATTAGACTAAATCGAACCACAAAGGGACAAAGAACACAAAAGGAATAAGCTAAAAATCAAGCACTTAACTTTGTAGCCTTTGTTCCTTTTGTGGTTAAAAAACGAAAATGTCCACTGGTAAGGGAAGTAGGAATTCAGATGCTAGTCACCACTGACAATCAGGAATTTATACAACTTCATCTGTTCATGAAGCAAGTACAAATATTAGTTATCAAATTAGTTTTAGTGACAGCTAATTTAAGGATTTCCTAGTAACGCCAAATCTTCTTTCGATTCTTCCTCTACATCTATTTTCGGAAAATCAACCTTTGCTAAATCTGCCAAATAGCGGTCTCTGATCTTTTCAAATTCAGGCATATATTCTTCTGCAAGTGGCTTCGCAGGTGGGAATTTTAAAGCCAAATGATTGACTTGTTTGCCATTCATCCAGAATCGGAAACAAACGTGCGGTCCAGTTGCCAAGCCCGTTGAGCCTACATAACCGATCACTTCGCCTTGCCGTACGTGCTTACCGACTTTCATGCCTTTTGCAAATTTTTGCATGTGGAGGTATTGCGTTTGGTAAGTATCGTCGTGTTTGATTTTTACGAAATTACCATTGCCTTTGGTGTAGCCCGAACGAGAAACGACACCGTCGCCCACTGCATAAATTGGCGTGCCATAAGGTGCGGCATAATCCGTGCCGTAGTGAGGACGCGTACGTTTTAGGATAGGATGAAAACGGCGGAGGTTGTATTTAGAAGAAATGCGCGCATATTTGACAGGAGAGCGCAAAAAGCCTTTTTTCATAGGTTGTCCTTTCAGATCATAGAAGCCTTTCTGATCTTCTTGCTCGCTTTCAAAATAGATAGCATAGTACTCGTCATCACCCGTTTTGTAGTAAGCAGCATACAAATCACCTATACCTACTGACTCGCCTTCGATGTAGTTTTCATCATACACCAATTTGAATTGATCGCCTTTCTGCACATGGTGAAAATCCAAAGACCATTGCAGCGCATCTTCCATTCTAGCTGCCAAATCGAAGCTCATGCCATTGTCTATCATGGCGTTCCAAAGCGAACTCTCAATTTGTCCAGCCGAAACGCGCTCTTCCGTAGTGATCGGACGCTCCTCTACCCTAGCATCTTTATTTTTTAAGTCAAAAACGATGTATTCATAAACGCTAGGTTCGTAAATCAAGTAATCAGCAGCTTGCGTTGTATCGCTTGCCAAAACCATAAATTTACGATCTACACGCAATTTACCTACATCGAATACATCTTTTGTGTTTTGTACAATCTGATCTATAGTAGTATAATCCAAGCGGTGTTCATTCAAAATATCTCCAAAAAACGTACCTGACTTTATCGTTCCTTCTGTCACATGGAAGGTGTCAAGGACAAAGCCGTATTTCATATTTGGTACTGTGATCGGAAAGCAATCTAAAGTCTCGGGTAGGTTTAAGTTGGCTTGAAGATGTTCTTTGTCGTTGCTTTGAAGTAGAAAATAAGTCGCAATGCTTGCAGAAAGAAGAACAACTGCAACTAAAATCAACGAATAGAGATTCGTCTTTTCAAAAAAATTTTTCATTCGTATGTTTTAAGTCTATCTTACTATGTGCCTTTGGTATATAGAGTGCATGTGGTTATATTCTAGGCTGCTACAACAGCAGGCATAGAAATATTTTGAGCGTCTATGTTATGGGAAAAAATAATTTGTTGATAAGCCGTAAATTCAATAAATAATGTAGCTTCAAATTCAAAAATATCAACATATTATGTATTGAATTCAGAAGCAAATATAGAACAGCTTTTGTAAATACCAAAAAAAGCTGGAAATGTTAAGACTTTTTAACAGGCGGATGTTGCTGTATAAATTGGACTATTTCTTCTGGATCGTCTGTTAAATGAAGTAAATCGTAATACTCTTTTCCCCAAGCCAATTGCTTCAACAAAGGATAAATCAGCGTCTGTATCTGATAGCGTTCTTCACCCAAAAAAACCATTGGACTGTAGTAATTGAAAGTGCCGTAATGATTTTGAGTAGCTTCCTGAAAGACCTCCTGCGTTGTGCCTGCGCTACCTGGCGCGTAAACAATTCCGTACAAACAAACGGCCAGTAAAGTATCTTCTCTGATGCTGTTAGAGAAATATTTAGCGATGTGCGTGCTGAATAAATTGCTGGGTTCGTGTCCATAAAACCAAGTAGGAATGGCTAGACTTTCTGTCCCATTTGGATATTTTTGGATAACTTCCATTGCCTTTTGATGATAGGATATTGCTGTGTAGTGTGGTGCTTCGCATAAAATATTAATGGCATCTTCTAGTTCTACCAGGCTTCTACCCGCAAAATATGCTCCTAAATTAGCCGCTTCCATGATGCCAGGACCACCGCCAGAAACTACCAGATAACCTGCCTCTGCCATCAACTTTGCCGTAATTGCCATTTTTCTGAAATAAGGATCACTGCGTTTTGTGCTGTGCCCGCCCATGAAACCCACACATTTTCTTTTGGTCATGCCATTTTCATCAAACTGCAACAAATCACGCAGTGCCTCATCAATAGAATGATCGTGAATGCGTTGCCAGAGTGCTTCGCCTACGGGTGGATTAAAACGATATTTGGAGAAATGTCGATATATTTTAAGGTCTTCACTGTGGTCTTTCTCTTCGGAAAAGCCTTTCATTAGTTCCGTGCAAGTGTAAAGTTGGTTCCGAAAGGGCTGATAAGGCAAATTATCTGGCGTATTCAGCACATGTGCGCCTTTTTCAATCAATCTCAACTGATCTTTCACTCGAAGTTTGCAACCCAAAAAACAGCAGTGCTCTAAGTCCAGCATATCCCAGTTGATCTGCACTTCTGTAAAATCTATGCCTTGAAAAGTGCAATTTTTGGTATTGACCCCATTTTCAAAAAAGGCTTCTAGGCTTTTTATTTCTGTGACAAAGGTTTCTTGATTGTCTTCAAATTTTGTGTCCATAAGTTGCTCCTTTGCTATGTCCTAGTTCGAGGTGGTTCGGTAATCGTTCAACACTAAGCATCCAGTCCACTTCAAATTTCAAAATTCCTTATTCATCATTCCACATTCCACACCTTAGTCCTCTAAAATACAATCCTTTTCTTGCTCCACTACCAATCTACTCTGCAAAAACTGACCTTCCACCACGCAGTGTTTAATAAAACGCGCCATTTGTGTGGTGTAATAATAGTCAGTAACGGCTGTACCTGCCCATTCGTGTCCACCATTTTCCCCTGTCACCAGTTGAAAAGATGCACCTAATACTGCTGATCGCTCTGCCAGACTAGCCCCGCCATATAGCATCATATAACCTACTTCATCGTAATCACAATAATGATGTGGCGCAGCCGCATAAGGTACTAAAGGATCGCAAGTACCATGATAAAATAGACTCGGAATTGCGTTTTCTTTATTGATTAAATTTTGGTCAAGTAGTGCCCCTGCCATACTGACCAGTGCAGCGTATTTGAAATCTTTTGGCAAACTAGAGCTGTTTTCCAGCAGATGTTTGTCTTTCCAGTAAGCTGCATGCAAAATAGCTTCTGCTCCTGCGCTGCTGCCTGCTAGAACAACTTTATTTTTATCTATTCCCAACTCGTCCGATTTTTCAAGCAAGAAATTGGTTGCGTCGCGTATGTCTTCTACACTTTTTTGGAAGGTTAATATTTTATTTTTGGCAGCTTGGTCACAACTGAAAGATTTGCCCTTCATGGTGAGCCGATAAGACATAGAAGCAACTAAGTAGCCCATACTTGCTAATCTTTCCGCAAATTGTTGGGTGTTTTTGTCATCGCGACTACCACCAGAAAATCCACCACCGTGAACGTATAAAATGAGCGGCTTTGATGTGACAGGATCATCTTTGGCATGATAAAAATCGAGCTGAAGTGATATACCTTCTTTTTCTGTGTAAGTGTTTGTCTGAACAGCTATATCAGAAAACAAAGCTTGCTCATAACGATGTTCGCCCGTTTTTTTTCGCATCGAAAACAACCACTTTAAGTAATTAGGTTCTGCAAAAGCATTGTCCCAACTGTTGTGATTGACGCCCGCGTATTCGCTGTATTTTACATCTGCGCCTAATGTTTGTAGTCGCTTGTACATATTGCGTGAAAGATCAACGGGGACCACGGCATCCGCATCGCCATGAAAAATCCAAAATGCCGTGTTTCTAGCATGGCGCGCTGCCATAGCTAGATTTCCACCGCCACAAATAGGTGCGGCGGCGGCAAACAAATCAGGTCGCCGCGACAGCAATTCAAATGTTCCCATACCACCCATAGACAGACCAGAAACATAGATTCGATTTTGATCTATGCTTTCTTCCACTAACAATTGGTCTATCAATTCTATCACTGCTCCGAGTGCTGGATTAACTCGATCGTAAAATGGAAATTCCCAAGTACTTCGGTCTTCGCTTCTCTCTACTTTTGCCCAATAGCCGTCCTTCGGACACTGCGGAAAAACAACAATCGCGGGATATTTTCTACGATTCTCTTGCTGTAAAAAAAGGCTTGCGCCATGCACAAGTTGTGCTTCGTTATCATCGCCGCGTTCTCCTGCTCCGTGTAAGAAAAGCAGGAGTGGATATTGTTTTGTTTGATCGTAGTTTTCTGGATATAAAATACGGTAGGGTAAGGATGCCTCTTTTGAGGAAAGAAAAGTTCTCTTTTCAAAAGCAGAAAAGTCTTGTGCAAATAAGCTGTGTGTCAAGGAGTAAGCAAGAATAAAGAGGAGTAGTCGTTTCATATCTGTATTTGTGAAGTGAGCACCTATTTGGGATGTATGATGTAGGCTCAAATAAACAAAATTATTGCTAGAAGCAGGCAATATTTCTTTTTTTACGGTAGTTTATTGCTCAAAACTAGTGAGAAAATATATGAAAAAATTGCTTTGTTGTGCCTTCTTATTTTGCTTTTCCTCTTCTATTTTTGCTCAAAGCAAAGAACAAAAACAAACGGCAGAAGAACGTTATCAATGGCGGATTCAGCAGTCAGAATTGTATGGTACTTATATTC
>JBCCRX010000168.1:0-13295 GCA_039201015.1 Bacteroidota bacterium
CTGTAAACTAAGTTTTTTCGCATTTTCAACGGGGGAGTTGGAGGGAGAAAAAAAGGTTTCTCAAAAACCTTTTTTTCTCCCTCGACCCTCACATGCCGCCGTCTTCGACGGCGGTGGAGGGGTTTTTGAAGCTCGAAATTCTAAGGAATTTCTCGCTTCTCAAAATTAAAACAAACTTAGTTTTTTTGCAAAAAACGGGGCGTGCTTAGTTCTTTTTGAGTCTTACTTGCTTTTATGAGAAAACCCTTTACTTTTTTGACTAATGCCTATTTGTTTTTTATATTTTATTAGTACACTTTTTCTTGCCATTATCGTTTAGTCTAAGTTTCTGATAATCAATTTTTTATACTATTGCAAACGTTGTTTTCTCGCACACGCTGCTCTATGAACAACATTGATCTAATCTGAAAAACAGGCGACTTATCAAATTATAGCTTACTTTTGTATGTCGTAAAAAGCCTTATTTACTTACTTGAGTACGCCAAGTCAGGCGTATTTAGAAATGTTTTCTCACCGATTGAAAGCATAAAAACGCAGTTTTATGGAAGTAAAGACATGCAATTCTATCCTAGAACTTGTTGGTAATACACCGCTTATACGCCTACATCAGATCGTTAAAGGTATTCCCGCAAAAGTTTACGCAAAAGTAGAAGGAATGAATCCTGGACTTTCTGCCAAAGACCGCATTGCGCTTTACATGATCGAAAAAGCAGAGCGATCTGGCTTGCTAAAAGAAGGCGGAACAATTGTGGAAGCCACTTCTGGTAATACGGGTTTTGGGATAGCTATGGTAAGTGCGGTGAAGGGCTATAAGTGTATTTTTTGTACAAAGAAAAAGACCTCCAAAGAGAAAATACAGGCATTGGAAGCCTTCGGAGCAAAAGTCATCGTTTGTCCTTCTGTCGGGAAAGACGATCCTCGCTACTACATCAACATGGCAAAGCGACTGGGAAAACAGCCAGGTGCCTATTATTTGAACCAAAATTTTGATCTGGGCAACTCAGAGGCGCACTACCACAGCACTGGTCCAGAAATATGGCAACAAACCGAAGGAAAGATTACACATTTCATTGCTTGTGCTGGTACAGGCGGAACAATTTCTGGCACTGGTAAATTCCTCAAAGATCAGAATCCGAACGTAAAAGTTATTGGCGTAGATGCTCATGGTTCTGTTTTGGCAAAATACCATGAAACGGGAGAATTTGATGAAAAGGAAATCCGTCCTTATCTAGTAGAAGGTTTAGGGAAGTCCATTATTCCTGGCAATGTTAATCGAGACATCATTGATCGATTTATCAAAGTGAATGATCTAAACAGCGCCAACTATGCCAAGCGACTAGCCAAAGAAGAAGGCTTATTTGTCGGTTATTCTAGCGGCTCTGCCCTTACTGCTTTGATGGAAATGAAGCACGAATTGAGTGAGAAAGATGTTGTAGTTTTGCTGTTCTCCGATCATGGCAGTAAATATCTAGGCAAAATCTATAACGAAGAATGGATGGAAGAGCATTTCGCAGAAAAACCAAGAGAAGAAGCGCGCAGAATCAATTATAGTACTAGAAGAAAAACAGCTTAATCAAGCGGTCTCTTCAGCAAACAATTCAAATAAGTCAATACATAGCCTAATCTATGTATTGGCTTTTGTTTTAATAGTCAATTCTAAATCCAAGCAGATTAAAAAAAATTGAAGCAAATTGAATTTTATTTCAAACAATTCGTTTATTCATTCGATTAGAAGCTTACGGAATATTTGTTATTCATGATAGAGGGTTTCTTACAAGAATAAGTAAGTCTCAAGAGTCATATGCGTACGATTTTTTTTGCAAGAAAAAATTAGCCTTACATGTTATTAGGCGTCCTTAAGTGTTTCATAGAATGTCATACTCTGTCGTTTAGCTATTCTAAAACAGCTAGGCAGTTCAACAGCTAAACAGCAACAGAAAATTTACCCAAATATGTCGAAAAGACAATTACAAGTAGCAGAGACGATCAAACGCAATTTCAGCGTCGTTTTGCAGCAAGAAGGCTCTTATATTTACGGAGCAGAAGTATTGGTGACCGTGACTGAGGTGAAGATGTCGCCAGATATGGGCATTGCGAAAATCTATCTCAGTGTTTACAACACAGAAGATAAGCAATCCGTCATTTTACAATTGGAGGAGCAATATTATCGCCTCAGACAAAACTTGGCGACAAGAGTCAAAAGACACATGCGACGCGTGCCAGAATTGCAGTTTTATGAGGATGATACCTTGGATGAAATGTATCGTTTGAGGGAGCTATTCGATAAACTGGAAGACGACAATCAGATGGGAAATGGCTAGGAAAGTCAATGTACTGCAAGATATATGAGATTACTACAACTGATAAATAAAGAATTAAAACATCATTTTCAGACCATAAGAAAGTGGTTGAAATTGCCAAAGAATAGTGGGAGTGAATCTTCCGACAAAGCACCTTTGTTGCAGGACAAAAAGCGATTGGCGATCTTCTCCATAATTGGGCTTTTCGCACTTGGCATTATCAGCATTATCTCTTTAGTGGCACTTACTTATTTTGGTGCGTTTGGTAAAATTCCCGACCAAGACGACCTATTGAATATTTACAATTTCAATGCTTCCGAAGTCTATTTCGAGGATGGCGAATTGATGGGGAAATATTTCATAGAAAACAGAAGCGACATCAATATAGAAGAAATATCGCCTTATGTCGTCCATGCCCTGATTGCCAATGAAGATGCACGATTCATGGAACACAGTGGGGTTGATTTACGCGCTGCCGCTCGGGTAATCTGGAAATCAATTATTCTAGGCCAAGAAGAATCGGGAGGAGGAAGTACGATCAGCCAACAATTAGCAAAAAACCTGTATCCTAGACGTCGCTATGGTATTTTTTCCATGCCAATCAATAAGCTCAGAGAAATGATGACCGCCAAGCGGTTGGAAAGAATCTATTCTAAAGACGGCTTGCTCAATCTCTACTTAAACACTGTTCCTTTTAGTCGAAATATTTATGGTATAAAAGTTGCCTCTAATCAGTTTTTCAGCACAACGCCCGATCAACTCAAAGCAGAAGAAGCGGCTGTACTGATTGGGATGCTGAAAGGCACTTCCATTTACGATCCTTACCGTCATCCAGAGCAAGCTACGACGCGCAGAAATGTCGTTTTACGCCAAATGCAACGCTACAATTATTTGGATAAAGCCACCACAGATTCATTGATCCAATTGCCACTAGAAACTAAATACAACAAGACCCAAAAGCGTAGCAAAGCACCCTATTTTCAGGAACACCTAAAAGGAGAACTCGAAGACCTTCTCGCCAATATCCGCAAGCCAAATGGGGAAGTTTATGGGCTTTACACCGACGGTTTGAAAATTTACACGACCGTCCATTCAGAACTGCAAGCCTACGCGGAATATGCTGTCAATAAGCAAATGAGCAGCCTGCAAAAAACCTTTGACAAACACTGGAGAGGACGCAAGCCTTGGCGCAACGATGCCATACTGGAACGTGCTGTCCAAAAATCTGCACGCTACCAAAAACTTCAAGCAGCAGGGCGTTCTGCTACTGAAATTGACTCCATTTTTCAAACGCCTACTAATATTCGCATCTTCGATCCAGCAGAAGGAGAGGTACTAAAAGAGATGAGCCCATTAGATTCCGTGAAGTTTTATATTTCTTTACTACACGCAGGTTTTCTAGCAGCCGAGCCACAATCGGGAAAAATACGCGCTTGGGTGGGTGGTTTGGACTACGCTTATTTCCAGTACGATCACGTCAAATCTAGGCGGCAAGTAGGTTCTACCTTCAAACCCATCGTGTATGCGGAGGCAATCAAACAAGGTATAAGTCCTTGCAATTACTTTCAAAATGAACTAATTACTTATCCAAAATGGGAAAATTGGCAGCCTCGCAATTCAGATGGGAAATATGGCGGTTTCTATTCCATGGCGGGCGGTCTCAGCAAATCGGTGAATACCATTACGGTGGAAGTCCTATTTCAAACGGGCATAGAATCGGTACGTCGTTTGGCACAGGACATGGGTGTGAGCAGTCGTATTCCAGAAGGTCCGTCCATTGCTTTGGGTACAATGGAAGGTTCGCTCTACGAAATGGTGCAAGTTTACAGCACCCTTGCCAATAGAGGAAAAAAAGTGGATTTGTATCAAGTACAGCGCATCGAAGACGCCAATGGTACAATACTTTACGAGCACCAAATGACCGAACAACCAAAGCAAATCATTCGCCCAGAACATGCCGATATGATGACGGAAATGCTACAAATGGTAGTGGATAGTGGTACGGCGCGCCGATTGCGTTATCATCATGGACTTGGCGGCGAAATAGCGGGCAAAACGGGTACGACCCAAAAGCAATCCGATGGTTGGTTCATTGGCTACAAATCCAATTTAGTGGCGGGTGCTTGGGTGGGCGCGGAATCACCGATTGTGCGTTTTCGTTCCCTTTCTTTAGGGCAAGGTGCAAGAACTGCGCTGCCGATTTGGGGGCATTTTATGCGCAAAGTCTATCAAGACAAATCTTTTAAGTCCATTCGCTACGCAAAATTCGAGCCGCTGTCTGAGTTTGCTTTATCTGAATTGGACTGCGATCCTTATCTATCTGACGAAATTTTAGACTTTGAACTGCTAGAAGAAGATGCCGAACGCGATCGCTTATTCGACGACTTTTTCCACAATCGCCCACAAGCCTTTCAAATGGAAGATTACGAAGATGGCGTCAGTCTAGAAGAGCTCGAACAACTCGAAAAACGCATGGAAAAGCTGAGAAAAAAGGAGGAACGCAAGGAGAAGTTGAAAAACTTGTGGGGCGAAAAGCTATTTGGGAAAAAGAAGAAAGATTCGGAAGCTTCTGCTGAAGAAGATGGGGGGTAGTCACCGCCTCCGCTTTGCGTGAAACCACTATAACTATAACTATTTTAATTTTATCAATAGTCCGTGCAATTTTTGAATCACAAAAAACACAGAAAACGCAAAGAGTTGATATTCAAAGAACTGCACTTTCACTATTTTTCATTGCAATCTTTTGATTATCAATTACTTATAAATTACACACGGACTGTTATTAAGAATTAGCGCTTAATTTTTTCAAGTTCTTTAACGCATAGAATTGGACGTTTCGCCGTTCGACTATAGATTTTGGGAAACTATTTCTAAAAAATATTGAATCAATTATTCGTACTTATGGTTTAGAGTAAGGGGTTTTAGTGGTTGATGATATGGAAAAGGAGCGGAGTAAAAATGTACAAATGCTACACGCTTTAGGCACAGGGAAAGATAAGTCGAGAAAAGCTGCTTAATTATGATTCAGTGAAATCTACATGTACGATATTTTTAGAACTTGTATGCCTCAGGCGGACGCGTCCGAAGTTTGATTTTTACATTCCCCCATAAAGAGTAATTGAAAATTTATTACTTTTGCATTCTATTTTAAAGCAATCCGAAGAAACTAAATTTTTGGTCCCGTAGCTCAGCTGGATAGAGCAACTGACTTCTAATCAGTAGGTCTCAGGTTCGAATCCTGACGGGATCACGACACGACTTCCTAAAATACGGATAATCAGGAATAAACACTGATAAAAAATCCTCAGCAGTCATTTTAGCAGTCGTTTAAGAAAAAATGTGAATTTTTAGAGGTCAGGTACATTTGCCTGACCTCTAAGCTTGCGAAAAAGTCACGGTGCACAAACTCAAAAGAGTAGTCTTGCGATTCTTACTTCTTTTTTGACTTAAAAAGTCCATTGCATACAACCTGTTCTTACGCTCCCTAGAATCGTCTTCTACCACCGCCATATTGCATGGCTTCTCCTTTGCCAAATCCATAGCTGAATCCAACGATCACGAATCTGCCGCGCAAGCCATAGCTGTATAGATAAAAGTCATCTTGGAAGGTCTCATTTTCGGAAATGCGAGAGGCAAAGACATCTCGGACACTTAGATTAAAAACCCCTTTTCCTTTCAATATCTTTTTGCGCAAACCCAAATCTGCGGAAAGAAAACCAGAACGACGCCCTTGTACCGTCTCCACGTCAGAACGATAGTTGCCCATGATTTCTAAGTCGAAACCTGCGGGTAATTTTAGCTTAGAAGTCAAACGAGAAGACCATTGGTCAGCAGAAAAATCAATCAATTGCAAGCCATTTTCATCTTCAAATTCGCCTTGCCGATCAAAAGTGTTGTAATTAAAATCGCCGTTGAAAGTAAGCCAGCGAACGGGTGTGTATTTGGCATTAAACTCTATGCCCGTGGCGCGATTTGTTCCTATATTTAAAGGTTTATTGATGCTTACGTTATCTTCAAAGAAGGCAATGCGCTCTACCACGTCCGTTGTATAGCGGTGATAGACGCCAAAATTGAAAGAGGCTGCGTCTAGGATGTAAATGCCCATGATTTCGTAAGAATCCGTAAATTCTGGTAGTAAATTAGGATTGCCTTGACGGATGCTGAAATTGTTTCGGATGTTAAAAAATGGATTTAATGTCCACAGACTCGGGCGTTGGATACGCCTAGAATAACCCGCTTGCATGGAAAAGCGTTGGTTTACTTTATAGGAGGTATGTAGGGAAGGGAACAAATTGGTGAAATTTTGATCGTTGCGTTCTTCGGTATTCACCAAAAAGGTTTCGAGATCTGTGTTTTCTACTCTTGCCCCTAGCTTCAGTCCCCATCTTTCATCTTCATACGCCCCCGTCACATACGCGCCCAATACTTTTTGATTGTACTCGAAGATGTTCGTAAAATCTGTATTAAGTACCCATTCACCGTCTGAAAAATCGCTCACGGCGAAGTCATTGCTCACATCTTGTATAATGTATTGCGCACCCGTTTCCATCGTAATTTTTTCAGAAAAGGGCTTGGTATAATCTGCTTTGAAGGTATAGCCTGCTTCCATGAAGTTAGTTCGCGTTTGTTGATCGCCCTGCGCAAAATCACCTTGCAGATTGGTGTTTTTGAAATCGGAAGACTGGTCTTTACCAAAGAAATTTCCTAATGCTGTAAATAAGAAAGTATGGTCTTCGCTGTCTTCAAAATCCTTTTTGTATTGAAACTCGTACTGCCATTTGGGATTGGTCGCTTCTGTGACTTCGCTTCTGCTCCAGCGGTCGGTGACCATACCCGAAGCATCGGTGCGCGCAAAATCAAAGCTAGAAGGCTGATCTTCAATTTCGTAAGCAAAATAGCCCGAAAGCGTCAATACGTTGAGGTCATTGATGTAGTAATCCGTACCTAAGATTAAGTTGTAAAAATTTTCATTCCGATACTCTACGCCATCGCTCTCAATGGTAGTATTGGTTCTCAAATCTTGGTTGATGTTTTCTTCAAAGCGTGGCAATTCGCGATAGCCAACACCCAATTGAGAAAACAGATTAAATTTTTCGGTTCTTTTGTTCAAACTCAAACCGACATTGTGGTTGTGCGGCACACCCGTATTGACCGTCAGTGAGCCATTCAGTCCTTCTTTTTCCTCTTTCTTTAGTACAATATTAATGATGCCAGTCGTTCCAGCCGCATCATATTTGGCGGAAGGATTGGTGATGACTTCCACTTTTTCAATCATGTCAGCGGTGATCGTTCCGAGTGCCGTGCCACCTTCGCTTGCCATTACGGAAGGCTTTCCATTAATCAAAATTTGTACGCCATTGCTGCCCCTCAAGCTGATTTGCCCTTCAATGTTTACATTCACAGAAGGCACATTATTCAAGACTTCCAGAGCACTCGCGCCCGTGCTGCTCAAATCCTGCCCGACATTGAAAACCCGCTTGTCCAGCTTAAATTCCGTCTGCGACTTTTCCGCCCGAACAACTACTTCTTCTAGTTGCTCGGTATCCTCTAAGACTGCGATATTTCCTAAATTAACTTTTCCATTGCGCACCTCAAATTCTGTAATTTTTGTATTGACAAAGCCAATGAATCCTACTTCCAGATAAAATTCGGGTGCATCTGTTTCCAGTTTGAATTTCCCTTCTAGGTCGGTAGAAGTGCCAGTAATCAATTGGTCATTTTCAGAATTGACAACTTTTACCGTAGCAAACTCTAGTGGTTGTTGGCTACCGCCTTCCACGACTGTTCCAGAGATTAAAACACGTTTGTTTTGTGCAAAAGACAGCATACCAAAAACGAAGATCAGTAAATAAGTAAAGGTGATTTTTTTCATCGGATAACGCTCTTTTATAAATTTTGAAATTTTATAATGTATGAATTACACTGTTTTCAATACAAAAGAGCGCGCTGATGTTCAGTCTGGAGAAGGATGTTCTTTGAACGACGCATTTAGGCGGGTGAACAGCAGGAGATAGCAAAAAATGAAAAGCACTAATGGATTCTACGGATTTTGTAACAACTTTGTGGAAGACGGACAACTAGACATTTTCAGATGTCACTATCTTTGGGTAATTTAGATGATAGGCAGTGCAAGGCTGCCTATCAACAAAGATTATTCTGAAGTAGATTGGTAATTGCTGTTTTATATGCTAAAATCAGTACCATAAATTTCTAAATATCAAGCCTCTACTGGTCAAAAATATCAGTAAGAATATTACTATTATCAATAATATAAGTGCTATTAACATTAGTTCAAATTTTTCATTAGAATTCATCTGTTTGATATTCGACAGTAGGTTTGACTTTTTTTCATCGGATGCGTTACTGATTTTCATACTTTTAGACGATCCCAACCTACTTTGATAATGTCTTCTTTGATGCGAATAATTTTGTCCATTCCTTAGCATTTTAAAATTGTCTAGTTCATTTTCTAATGAATCTGTTTTTTCCCTTTCAAGCTCCAGCGATTTACTAGTACTCGAATGCAAATCAGCTAGCGAATCCAATTTTTCTTCTGCTATTTCCTTTGCTGCTGCACAGTCTTCAAGTGCAGTGCTTTTTCTTTCCAAAGCAGTGGAACAAGAACCCAGTCTTCTTTCAAGGTTCTTAATGGTAGTGTCTGCTTCCAGTTGTTCTTGCTTCAAAGAAGCATTTTCTCTGCTCAGACTATCTACACTTGTAGAACAAGTATCTAGCTGCCTACTAAAATTTTCAATATCGGTATTTGCGCTAGATAATTCTTGACTCAAGAAAGAATTTTCCTTGTACAGATAACCTGAACATGCAAATCCAAAAATAGCTGCTAGAACTAACGAAGTTTTAATTTTCATAAATTGTAAGATTTTAAAGCGCAACCATATTTGAGCAAAAAACCTTACCTTTGTAGTGCTTAGTTACTGAGTAGGCTTAGAATTGCTTTTCTAAGTCACGCTTGGTTATTAGCCTGATACGTTAGCTTGTGTCAGGCTTTTTTAATTTAGTCACATATCGAATTTTATTCAAAATCATCGATCTTAATTATCAAATATCTGTATATTTATTTAAACAATGCTACAATTTAGATTAATTCTATGTAATAATCAAGAGAAATTCTATAAATAGCTCAAATTTCCATATTTTTGTTGCAAATTTGAGACAAAAGCGAAGTTTAGTTAGCTTCCACTGAATACTAGGATCAGTAACAGAATTTATTTTTACCTTATAATGAATTTATTTTTCAATTATCATGAATCAAAAATTAAATAACCAGCATGGTGTATAGAACTAAAATTAGAATTTATTCGAAAATATTCGACATCATACTCAATTCATTGAAAGATGCCTTTGAGGAAGATTGCTTCAAAAAAGGGAAGAAAAAGCCTGAAAATATAGCAGAGTATTATGGCTTTAGCAAGCAGTTTTCTAATCACCAACAGCCTCTTTCACTGTATCACTTTATACTTGAAGAAAGAAAGCGTCGGCAAAAACAATATGAAATATGGAGGCAGTCAAAAGAAGACGAGGAGATTTTGTCAAAAAAATACATAGGCTCGAAAAACATAGATGAACCCATTCATTTTACAAAGGAAGAACTAAAAACCACATTTTCTACAAAATACCTTTATGACCTAATGTTGGAAGCCAAAGATGCTCACCCTTACAGAACGATTGACTTTAATGAAGTCTATCTTAATTTGTGTTTGAAATCCATAGGTTATAAAGACTTGAGCGAATTTCTTGATACCAATTGCTCCACAGAAGATATTCATTTACAATTGTCTATAATGAAGACCAAGAAGGGAGAAATTTCTTCCAATGCTACGGAATACGAAGGCTATTATTTCACAAATCAGGCCGACTTAAATAGTGAGACTTTTAAGTTGTACATGGATTTGAAGAATAGGTATGAAGAATCCAAGTTTCCAGTAAAATTAGAAGATTTTCATAAGACAGACGAAAGAGATAGCGACCATACAATATACGAAGGACGAGCAATAGCAGGAAAAACGTTCACGCACATGGAACTCAAAGAAACATCAAGACAGAACAACTATCGTCCACTTCATATTTTTTGCTACAAAAAGCACTCAAATATTGAAGATTTAAAATGGATACATGTTTTGCTGAGCGGTATCAGTAAAAAAGGGATGCCCATCGCCCTAGAGGCTATCATAGTCCAAAAAGATTATGTGGGTAGGAACAAACCGTATTTTGATGCCTATTTGCAACTCAGAAGAAATAACATTCGATTGCCAGAAAGAACAATCAGTAATCCTAAAGAATTAAAATCAAGATTGACCCTTACTCCTGCAAAAGACATTGTTATTTTAGAGGGCACTTACAGAGTTTGGAACTTTCTTTGGAACGATGAACAGGGTGGTGGTATTATGCAATCCAGATTGACTATACATCGCAACTTCAAGAGTGATATTGAGACTTTTTATGAGATTACAAAGGGAAGTGATAGAAACAAGCAACATTGCGTTATGAGTATAAGTACGGTTGGGAATGGTAGAAAGAAGCTATGTCTTGCATCTCACACGCCTACTAATGACGGCTTTCAAGTACTTAATTATGCTATATTTGATATACACGAAGTAGCAGAAGAAAAGGATATATCAACTGGTGTTTTTTGTGGACAGCAAGGAGCAAATACAGAAGATGATAATATATCTTTAGCTGCTGAATGGCTTGTTTTCATGAAAGACCAAAGCCAATTTCCCTCAGATCGCTTGTACATCGAAGATGTTAAATTATTGCTTCGCCAAGACGATCATAAATCCTCTTTCAAAGAAATGCTAATAAAGCTTTTTGAAGCATATGGGATAAATCAAAATAATTATAGAGATAATGGTACGAACCTTCAAAAAGGAGGAAAGCGAGATAGATTTTTGAGCCTCTTGAGGTCTTTGTACAGTAGTATCTTTGATCATTCCAACAAAGATGAAATAGCAAGGATTTGAAAATTCACTTCTAATTTTTCTTAGAACCCAGTGGACTTCAATTCTAACCCCATCCTTTCTTCCAAACCAAACATCAAGTTCATATTCTGCACTGCCTGACCTGATGCACCTTTTAAAAGATTATCAATTAGGCTTACGACAACGACTTGATCTTTTACTTTTTCTATGAATAAAATCGCTTTGTTGGTGTTCACGACTTGTTTTAGGTCAGGATTGGTGGGACTGATGAAGGTGAAAGCGGCCTCTTGGTAGTAGTCTTGATAAAGGGAACGCAACTGTGCTTCGCTAGCGTCCGTTCGAGTGTAGGCACTCACCAAAATCCCTCTGGTGAAATTGCCGCGCATGGGTATAAAGTGCAACTCGCCAGCGTAGTTGGATTGTAGTTGAGAAATGCTTTGGCGCACTTCATCCATGTGTTGGTGCCTGAGTGTTTTGTAGAGCGAAACATTGTTGTTGCGCCAACTAAAATGGCTCGTAGGCGAAAGTTTTTGACCCGCTCCCGTCGAACCCGTAATGCCTTGTAAATGAATATCTTCTCGCAATAAGCCTGCTGCTGCTAGGGGCAAAAGTGCCAATTGCATCGCCGTAGCAAAACAACCTGGATTGGCAATTCTATTGGCTTGCTGAATACTCGCCTTATTCAATTCTACTAGGCCATAAATATAATTGCCTGCGTCCGATTTCAGCCGAAAATCTCTACTCAAATCAATGATCTTGATTCGTTCAGGAAGTGATTTTTGTTCCAAAAATAGTTTGGATTTTCCGTGCCCCATGCAAAGAAAAAGTACCTCAATATCTTCCGATATTTCATCGCTAAAAATCAGATCGCTTTCTCCCAATAAATCTTGATGCACTTGATCTACTCGATTGCCCGCATTACTACTACTATGAACGAATAGAATACGAACGGCTGGATGATGCAGTAAGATACGAATAAGTTCTCCTGCGGTGTAGCCTGCGCCACCTACGATTCCGATGTTTATCATGATGTATTTCTTTTAATCGTTTTTGTGGTAAAGATTTAGAAGCTGTTTTGATTTATTTTTTGAGAATTGTTATAGGTCATTTTTTTACCAATTGAGGCAGCAAAAACGGAGTTTAGCCATAGCTAAATGAGTATTTTGCTAACGATGAGTGGTGAAAAAAGGAGCATAACAAAATCGAAGTATTAAATTCAAACAGCTTCTTAATTTGACTGCAAATTTAATCTGGTTGTAATTGATTTAATTTGGTTAGATGTTTTTATAAATTGAGGATCAATATTGCGTTTAGTTTCGTTTGGAGGGACATCGAATCCCTCCAAACGAATCAAGATTTCTTAAAGGGAGAAGCGGCGAAATTCGCCGCTTCTCCATTTAAGAAATCTTAATCAAATCATCTGGGCTCGATGCCCAGATGATTTGAATACAGATGCAAATTTTTATAAGTAGTACTGTCTGAATGAAATCATTCAAAATCCAAGAGATTGCTTTATGATTTTAGGATACGTTTTTCAAATGTTTAAAGTAGAGTAAATGTAGAAGAGAAAATGAATAAAAATGAAATTTTTGCTTTAGTTTTGGGTAAATATTTTAGACAAACTCTTAATCTCTACCATCATCAAAACTTACAGCAATGAAAAAATTGGGCTTTTTACTTTTTGTTTTAGTGGTCTTTAGTAGCCACGATATGTTCCTCAAACACGATACCTATTTCCTTGCTCCTAATACCGCAGCTAGTATTCAATTGTTCAACGGGACTTTTACGGAAAGTGATAATGTCATCACGCGTGACCGTATGATAGATGCGAGTTTAGTCGGAAATGGCAAACGAACAAAAGTGGATACCAGCCAATGGACAGAAAAAGACAGCACGATTACGGTACTGAATTTTGAAACGGGAGCAGCAGGAACTTGGGTCGCGGGTGTTTCGACGCGTGCGCGCAATATAGAAATGAAAGCCGAATCTTTTAATGGCTATTTGGAACACGACGGCGTATTGGATATGCTAGAATGGCGTAAGGAAAATAATGCCA
>JBCCRX010000169.1:0-13239 GCA_039201015.1 Bacteroidota bacterium
TGGAGCTTCAAAAAAAATCCCTGCGCCGCCGAAGGCGGCGCGGAAAGGGGGATGAGGGCGAAAGACGATTTTACAAAAATCATCTTTCGCCCTCAAACTCCCCTTGAAAAATCATATAAAACTTAGTTTACAGTGTACTAAACATTATTGCAAGATCAGTTTTTTACTAATAGACAATTCATCTTGCCGAATTTCCAAGAAATAAGTGCCGCGCACCCTGTTAGAAATATCAATTTGCTCTCTGAAGTTACCAGAAAAGCGACCCAATTGATTTTGATAGACCAGTTTTGCACTTGAATCGAATAAGCGAACCAGCGTCTCTCCTTCCTCAGGCAAATCAAAACGCAACTCAAAGATACCCGAAGTAGGATTGGGAAAGAGTTGTAGTGCTGTGATAGAAAGATTGTTGACGATTGGCATATCTATACCTTTTTCTTCTTTCATTGCCTCCACTTCTGCTTGGCTCACATTCATCATTTCTACTGCTGCAATCGTTGTATCCACTATTACTGCCTTATTCACGAGCAGTTTAGTCATTTCATTGGGCGTTAAACAATCTTGCGTAGCGGCTAGCGATTTGATGTTTTGAGTCACTTCATAGTTTTGTTTGTCGCGATAGAAATTCACTTTAATTGGATCGCCCACCGCTCGATTGTCTATAGCATAGTGCAGATCATTCCAATCCAATACCAAACGATCATCTATTTTGCTGATGATGTCGCCGTCTTGCAAGCCCATTTCCTCGGCACTAGAACAATCTGAGACGCTCACAATTACGCCATTGATATTTCTAGGCAGTTTGTCGTGATTTTGCGAAACACCCAAAAAAGGATCATCTTTCGCCCTACGTCTAGGAATTTTTCGGTATCCTCTCTCTGCCAGTGCGACAGTCAGGCTTTCCTTTTGTCCATCTCTAATAAAGGAAAAAGTAGTGGATGTACCAGGTAGGATGTCGTCTAACACATCGCCCAGATCACGCGGTGATAGGAGCTCTTCTCCATTTATGGCGTAGATGTAATCAAAGCTCTGAAAGCCCGCTTCGGCTGCTGGCGTATTGGGAATAGTACGTGCAATGTAGTAGCCGTCTGCTGTTTCAAAACCAAGCTGTTCAGCTTTTTCGTCTGACATATGAAGCTCATAAACGCCTAAGTAAGCACCTTCTTGTGCAAGCAATAGAAAGGGAAATAAAAAACTAGCGAGTAGTAGTAATTTTTTCATATCGGATGAAATTTAGTAAGTGATAAAATCATTGTCGAACTTACTTACCGAAAAAAAGAAGGTTTGGATTTTATGACTTACTCTTGTTTTAGATCTTGTTTGGATTTTGATCTTTTAGTCGAAAGCGAGCTATTTTTTCTAAAAACTTGAGTAGCAACAAAGAGGACGAAAAGGAATAGGACAAAGAAAACCCACCACTTTGGAGCAAAAGTAGATTCAATCGCTTCCATATCTCCGATTGCGATGAAAGCAGCCCAATAGAAAGGATGTGCGCCTACATGATCTTTGCTTTGGATATAATCCAATTTCGCTAAGCGCAATGCTTCGTCTTTGCTGCTACCAGTTTGAAGGTATTCGTAGAAAGTGACCATCAAATCTTTAGTGGCTACGTCATTCACCTCCCAAAGTGAAGTGACAATACTTTTTGCGCCTGCATAGCTGAATCCTCTGGCCATACTAATGATACCTTCTCCTGCTTTGAGTTCTCCAAGTCCCGTTTCGCATGCACTCAGCACGACCATATCTGCCTTGAGTTGGAGTTGATAGAGCTCTCGGTTGTAAAGTAAGGACGATAAGGTGTCTTGCCTGTCAGATGTGGTGAAGGCCAAATAAGAAAAATCACCAATTTCATCATTGGCTTTGGCGTGCGTGGCAAAGTGTAGGATTTGGTAGTCGGTTGCTAGGGCTAAAAAACGGGCTTTGGTAGCAGTCTGTCCAGTTAGGAGGTCTCCTCCTATATTTTGATGAATGGCGTTGGCTTCTGTAAGGTTGTATTTCATGGGTACTAAGGAAGTTTTTGTGGCAGTGCTGCTTTGTGAGGGTATAGCCTGAAAACTAGGAGCAATCGCCAGTAATTTTCTATTTCCCTTTTTGACGCTCAATGTTTTGGGCTTTTCCAGTAAATTAGCGGAATAAGCATAACTGATTTGGTAGTCTTTGAGGAGGTAATGATGTTGTTTGAAGTAGGAGCTAGAAGACGCTTTTCGTTTGATGAATAATTCAAAAGGGAGATAGCCAAGTACGCCGTCAGGTATAATTCGGAGGTGCTTAGGTAGCTGAATTTTTTCTTCTACGGGTGCAAAAATATTTTCATAGAAAAAGTGAAGGTTTTGAACAAGGCGATCACATTGCGCTTCATAGTTCGCAGAAGAAAGATTATTTTGAAGTTGTATGGCTGCTTGCAATTGACGAATGTTGGCTTCTAAGGAGAAATCTTTTTTCCATTTTATACCTTCTAATTCAGCTTTATTCAAAACGAAAGCATAGCAATCGTCTTGTCCAAGGAAGTATTCGAGGATGGTCTCTTCTGAATTTTGCCGTAAATCAGATAGGTGGGTAGCACTCAATTGGTATTTGAGTTCGTAGTATTTTGTGTAATCATTTCTGAAGGTATCAATCAATTTTTCTAGCGCATTATTCGTTTGCAACCAATTGGATCGCAGTGCTGATTGGTTTTGGCTTTTCGATAATATTTTGTATTCTGTATTTGCCAGTTGTTGCTTTAATTGATCTTCTCGTTGCACCAAATGCTCAGGAATACCTGCTTGAATTTTGGCATCACTGTCATAAAGAGCATCCAGAAGTACCACTGCTTTGGATTGCTGTGCCAAAGCGAAAGCTTTTTCAAGGTAGTGTTTATTCTGGGCTAGATGATACAATTCGTAATTCACAGCAATACCTTTTTCAAAGTACGCCTTCATTTCTGCTGATAGAAAATGCTTGGAATCATCTGATTGGTAGCGAATCCGAATTTGATGGCTCAATTCAGCAATACTATCATAAATAGCACTAACAGCTATCAAGTTTTTCTCTTTTTCTTGTTGTAAAGCTAAGTGTTGAAGCACATCTGCTTTATCTGCTAAGTACTTTATCAGTCGAATTTGAGTTCCGACTACTTCTCCTTTGGTCGGTGGATTCGTGTAAGGATCATTCGATTGAAAATTGGGTAAAATGTGTTGAATGGCTTGTTGCTGAAGGCGCAATGCTTCCATTAAATTTCCTTGATCTGCTAGGATAGAAGCTTTATTGTTCAAACTAGCAGCGATCAGGAGTGGATCATCCACCGCTTGGGCGATTTCAATGGCTTTGTTAACGCTAGCTAGTGCTTCTTGATATTTTTTCTGTTTTTGATAGATCAAAGAAATATTACTGAAATTTTTAGATATATCTCTATGTCGATTTTCTAATTCTCCCTGATTAACGGAAAACGATTTTTGATAAAATGACATAGCCAAATTAAGTGCATCGCTCATTTCATAAGCGAGGGCTAAATTATTGTAAGCATTGGCTAAAAGTTCATAGTCATCTGGGTATTTTTCTTCCATGGGCTCCAACAAACCAATCAAAGTTTTGGAATAATGGAACATGGCAGTGGTATCGCTTTGATTTTTCGATAAATCATACAATCTTTCATAGATAATAGTCCATTCCCAAAGGGCATTGGGATATATTCTTTTTTGCATGTCAAGTGCAGCGGACAGGTATTTTTTAGCAGGCTCAAATTCCCTTTGCATGGAAAGTACATCTCCCAAATCCATATAAGTTGATGCTAGTAAAACACTATCTACTACCGAACGACTTAAATGCAGGTCCAAAGCAGTTTGAAGGTATTTTCTGCTTTGTTTGTATTGATTTAATTCTCTGTAGGCTAATCCTATGTTTCGATTGGATTTAATAATATCAATGTGATTTGGGATAAGACAGTTGCTCCTGATTTTTAGCGCGTTTTGGTAATTCTGGATGGCTTTTTGATCTTCAGGAGGCTCTAAGTAGTAGTAGCTCACTCCGAGCTTATGATACGCCAATGCCAAGAGGGTATCTGATGAAATACCAACATAAGGCTTAGTGGTTTTAATAACAGATTGTATCGTATCTATAGCGACTTGCCATTCTTCTGCTTCTTGAGCACTCAGGGCGTAATCAATCGCGTTCTGCAAATATCCATTATATACTTTTCTCTCTTGTGTTGCTTCTAGCGATTGAGTACCCAAAGATTGATTTTCTGGTTTCAGGATGTTTTCTTGTGCCATTGAAACAGTAGGAAGCAGTGAAAACAGCATTACAAGCAAAGAAAAAGGTAGATCATGAAAAGACATAGCTAGGATATATCAATTGGTGATTCAATGATAAATCAGAAGTGCTTGGGAAAAACGATATTTGATTTTAGGCAACATTTACTATATTTTGTTACTATTATAGCAAAGAACAACATCATGAGAACATCTACTTTATTTACCAGCACTTTGTTGTCCATTTTATTGGGATTGGGATTTAAAAAAAATTATTCTCCTGCTACTTTTAATGGCTCTTTTGATCGCAGTAGTGACTCTCTGGCATTAATAGAATTTTTCGATTCAACAGGCGGCTCGACTACTTGGGACATTACAATCAGCAATACTTGGAACTTCGATCATCCGATGGATACCTATGCAGGTGTTGCATTAAACGCAAATGGACGGGTTAGAAGCATCGAATTAATTAACGTAGGATTGAGTGGTAAATTACCACAGTCTATTGGAAATTTAAGTTTGCTGGATTATCTAGAATTGATGGAGAATAAAGGGTTATCTGGGGGAATCCCTGATACCATAGGTGCTTTGTCCCAACTCACCGAACTCAGATTAGGGAACACGACCATTGGAGATAGCATTCCTTTGTCCATAGGCCGCTTAACTAGCTTAACAGATATTGCTTTATTTGGATGTGATTTAACGGGCACTATTCCCGATACACTTAGAAATTTGAGTCAGTTGGAGGTCCTTGATCTTACATTCAATAATTTAACAGATGGGATTCCAACTTGGATAGGCGACCTAGATAGTTTAGCGTTTCTGAGACTTGGCTCTAATTCAAGTTTAGGAGACACTATTCCAAAAGAATTAGGAAACTTGAGCAAGCTTGTAAATTTAACCCTGAATGGATGCGGATTGACAGGAGAAATACCCAATGAATTAAATGGACTGATTCGTCTTAGAGAACTAAAATTAGGGGATAACTATTTGGAAGGCGAAGTTCCAGTATTTTGGGGGGCTTTACCTGAGCTAGAAAGGCTTGAAATCAATGACAATCTGCTTGTCGGTAGCATTCCTTCTAGTTTAGGACAACTTGTTAATTTAGAATATCTGCTGCTCGACAACAATCTATTGACCGCTGGTATTCCCACAGAATTGTCCAATCTGAACTTACTCAAGGAATTTAATCTGTGCTGCCAAAAAATCAAAGGAGGTGGTTTGATCGATACGATTCCTAGTGGTCTAGGGAACTTGACTAATTTGTACGATTTTCAACTTCACAACAATAATTTAACTGGAAGTATCCCTTCTACTTTAGGTAATTTGACCAACCTAGTAACTTTTAGATTATACGACAATGAACTTACAGGACATATTCCAATTTCCCTCAACCGATTGCATTTATTGAGTGCCCTAGATTTATCCTCTAACCAACTAACTGGAACAATTCCCGATTCTTTGGGTGATATGACCAATCTCACTGTATTCGACTTTTCTGATAATCAACTTAATGGTACTATTCCAAGCACACTGAGCAATCTCAACAACTTGGTCCAGTTGGATTTAAGTAATAATCAATTGTCAGGAGTTATTCCGACCAATATTGAAGCTACTGAAATGACCAAATTAGATTTATCTTACAATCAATTATCCGATACCATCCCAAGTTCCATTTTCAGTGCTTCCAAGTTGGTTATTTTGAGATTAAATAACAATCAATTAATAGGTAGCATACCCACGCCACAAGGGCTTAATAATCTGGAAACGATGCTTTTAGGCAATAATCAACTGAACGACACCTTATCTGCTAATTTCAATAAGTCTAACCTAGACAGAATCCAGGAACTGCGCTTACAAAACAATCAAATTTCAGGTTTCATTCCCACGGGCATTGGAGATTTGAATACACTAGAGATATTGGATTTCACACAGAACGAATTAGTAGGAGATATTCCATTTGAAGACAATAATCTTTCTGCGCTAGAGGCGATTTACTTGGACAACAATCAATTGTCAGGTAATTTACCCACTGCTTTTGCTACTTACAGTCAACTGATCGTTTTGTCCGCATCGGGCAATCAATTGAGTGGAACAATTCCAGAAGGAATAGGCATGTTACCCAATTTAAAAGACCTTTATCTGCGAGGAAACCAACTGGAAGGCTGTATTCCTCAGGACTGGTTTAATCTATGTGCGCAGGGAGCAGATGTCTCTATAGTTAATAATCCTTTGCTGCTCAATGATGATTTTGATGCTTTTTGTAATGCAACGGGGGATGGTGTAGGTGTTTGTTTGACCAATTATGAATGTGCTACTGCTACCATTCTACCGATTAACGAAGACCCCTGCGGTAGAAATTATCGAGCCGTAAATTTAAACAATGCAAGTACCTCTGTGCCTAGTCCTGCATTGGATTCCAATGCCACTTTTGTTGGTAATGATGTTTGGTTTAAAGTAATTACTCCATCCACGACTAATTTTTTAATCAAACAAGATTCCATCAGTACAATTGTGCCTAGTGCAGAGGCTTACAAAGGCAATGACTGCGCTAGTTTAACGGCTATAAAATATGCAGAAATTGACAGTATTCCTAATGCCTTTTCTATTCGAGGAGCGGATTATGATTTAATGGCGGGGGATACGGTGTGGATAAGAATTTGGGATCAAAACAATAGTGTTGTTGATACGGAAAATGCGGTGATTGCGCTAACTGCCCACCTATTGCCTGTCGATAAAGAAGAGTGGGAGCTATGTGATTTTCCAGCCGAAGTCTTGAATGATACGCTTCCATCGGGTGCAGGCAATCGCATCGCCACTCAGTTTATTGTACAATATGATGAGACGACGACGAGCATGGATACCATGGAAATTAGTACAGCATTGAGAAATGAAGGAGCTGTATTGTTGAAAGAATGCCCTTGTGGAATGACCCCTTTACAGTTGTGGACTTCTGTAAATCCAATTGAAATGGAAATAGAACGCCAATCCGCTAGAAAAAGGTCAAAGGTTGACACGTCCAATTACAACTACCTTTTAGAAATAAGAGATTTTATTGGTAACAGCTTCACGACGGGACAACAACTGAATTCTGCTGCCGCCATAGCCCAAAATGGTGATTTTGTTTTGACTTGGCAAGACAATGGTCGCTATCGCTATTCCTACAATTTATACGGACAGCAATTTCAAGCCAGTGGTGACCGCGATGGAGCAGAATTCAAGGTCAATAGTTCCTTCGTTGGGCAGGAAATACCCGATGTCAGTATGCGTCCAAATGGCGATTATATCGTGACGTGGATGGAAGGAAAATCTTTGGGCAGAAAAGAAGCAAAGGCTCAATTGTACCATGCAGATGGTAGCAAAAATGGAGATATACGAGCGATTAGTAGTCCACAAGCAGCTTATAATCCTAGTGTAGCAAGTGATACGGCTGGCAACTTTTTTGTGGCTTGGGAAGCACCCGATGCAAATGGTTTTGGCATCTATGGACGACGATTTGATGCAGACGGCAATGCACTTGCACCCACTGCTCAAATCAATACATTCACTAACGGTAATCAAGTGCTACCTACAGTAGCGATGAATGCTAGAGGAACCTTCGTACTTGTTTGGCAAGGCGGCAATCAAGATGGTTCTGGAGATGGCGTTTACGGCGCATTGTTTCAAGAAAATGGCACACAGCAAGGCAATATTTTTCAAATCAATACGGAAACCAGCGGCAATCAAGGCTTTCCAAATGTGGCTATGAATGATGCTGGACAATTTGTAGTGGTTTGGCAAAGTGCTGGACAAGATGGTACTGGCAATGGAATATATGCACAGCGATTTCTACCCAGTGGTGTGCATGTTGGTAATGAAATAGCTGTAAATACATTTACCACCAACGATCAATCAAAACCTGTGGTTGCTATGTATCAGGATGGTGGCTTTGTAGTGGTTTGGGAAAGTTTAGGGCAAGATGGTTCAGGCGGAGGTATATATTTGCAATTGTTTGCGCCAGATGGCAGCAAAATTGGGGGAGAGCAGTTGGTGAATACCGTTACATCGGGTTCTCAACTGAATCCAAGTATGGCAATGAATCGGATGGGCAATATTGTGGTGTCTTGGGAGAGTTTTGGGCAAGATGGCGATGGACAGGGCATATTTGGGCAGCAGTTTCAGAGTATTGGGAGCGGTGCGAGCAGAACGATTAGTGCCATCAATGATGCAAAGCTTTCGGCAGGACTTGGTCTATTACAAAACTTCCCATCTTCTACTTACCTTCCCAATAATCCAAATGCCAGCGTAAGGGTCGCTTTTACTGATACAGGCATAAAAGACGATCATCCTGAATTGGCAAATGCAATTTGGATGAATGAGGCACAAAATGATGCAGATAATTGTCTGATCGGCGACGTCATTGGTTATGATTTTGTAGAAAATAATGGTACACCCAACGACATAGATGGTCATGGCACAGGCGTAAACGGAGTGCTAGTACAAGATTTTCCAGCAGCCATACAGCTTGAACTGATGAACCTAAAATTCTACGAAAATCAAAGAGGAACAGTATTTGACGCTGTTTGTGGTATTTACTACGCCATAGCAGAAGGGGCAGACATTATCAATATGAGTTGGGGCTTTGAAAGTGAGGAGTTTCCTCAAATTCTGTACGATGCACTGGCTTATGCAGCAGAAAAAGACGTCTTACTAATCACTTCGGCAGGCAACACCAGCAGAGACAACGACCAAATCAATAAATATCCCGCTAATTTTGACCTGCCTAACTTAATTGTGGCAACGGCTTATCAATTGGATGAAGATAGTATCGGTATTCGCTTAGCCAATTATGCCAGTTACGGCAACAGTACGGTGGACTTGGCAGCTAGAGGTTATGTAGAAACTACTGCTTTGGGGGATAGCCTTAGTCGTTTGGCAGGTACTTCTCTTGCTGCGCCTAGTGTTGCTCGGGCAGCGGCTATCCTTAAAGCAAAGCATCCCACTTTGACGGCGATAGAAATCAAAGATTGTATTCTTTCTTCTGTTACTTTAGTAGATGGATTAGATAGTTTGCTGCTGACGGGAGGGGTACTGAACGCTACGGCTGCATTGGCTTGTGCGGAAGGCAAAGAAGCAAGTTGTCGAGCTAGCGATTTCAGCATTGAAGAAGAACAAACACAAAATTTCACTTATCAAAGTACGGGTACAATACAAATGAATGCCACTATCAATGCAGGCGTTGAGATTGTTATTCAAGCTGCCGATTCGATAACTTTGACAGCAGGCTTTCATGCCAAAGCAGGTGCTAATTTTCATGGATTCATCCAAGATTGTGGTAGTCCCTCAACGCTTGCTTCAAATACTTCTACCCAACCATCAGCACCTTTTATCCAAAGTGATATAGAAGAAAAGAAAACAAATATATCCAGCCCCAATATTTTGATCTATCCCAATCCTACACAAGACGAATTTACAGTAGAAATCAAAGCAAGTAAAAAAACGGCTACTCAACTTCAGATATACCGTTTTGACGGTGTGTTGGTAAAATCTATGAGGCTAGCAGGAAATTCAGCATTCTTTAAAGCACAAATTGACGTTAGCGACTTAGAAGCGGGTATTTATTTATTGCATACACGAACGGAGGGTACGGTAAGGAATCAACAACTCGTCATTTTGCCTTGAGTGGAGCTATTGTTTTGGAGAACAAGCAATAAACAGACTTAGTTAGTCACCAACAGTATTCCTAAAACTGCCTCCAAATGCTATTTACCTGCTGCTTCAAGGCTTGCGCTTTCTCCAAGTAGCCATGATTAGGATTGCTTAATATTTTATCCAATTGTTCATTCAATGTTTCTTGGGCGCTTTCTGATAGCAGCATGGCTTGCAATTGATACCATTCTGCTCGGTCTTTGTAGAGCGTACTTTTTGTATCCGCTACCTTTTGGAATTGTTCAATCGCCGCATCGTACTTTTGCTGTGCTAAATAGGTGTGCGCTAGGTAGTACTGACTTTGGACATAAAACGCATCTGCTTCGGAGGTCGAGCTGAACCATTCAATAGCATCCGCGTAGGATTTTGCTTCAAACGCATCTATTCCCTTTTGGAGTTGATTTTCCGTCTTTATTCCATCACCTCTATCCGTACTTACTATCTCAAAAGGCTCAAAGTTTTCAGCGAGTACGGCATTAGAATAATAGCTTTGTCCCCAATATCTGCCACCGAGCCAAAGCAATACCAAAAGCCCCGCCGCTACTGACAAAGGTATCCACAGCTTTCTATCGCTTTTCCCTTTATTTTTGTCGATAGACACCGCCGAAGCTTTGAAGAAAGCGTTTTCATCTAGTGTTTGATCTACTCCTTGAATCGTCTTTCTGAAGTCCTCCTCTTGCTCCAAGCGTTGGGTGGCCAACTGTAGATGACGATAGAAAGTCAGTTCCTTTCGGAGTGCATCATCCACTGCCAATTGTGCCTCAAACTTTGCTTTCGCTTCTTTGGAAAGGCGATCTTCTAAATAATCTTCTATTCGATCATAAGTGTATCCATCATCCATATATCATTGCTTTAAAATTGCCCAAATTGTTTTCTGAGATGATCTATACAATTCTTCTTTTTCTTTCGTACATAAGATTCTTTATAACCCATGATGACCGCAACTTCAGGTGACTTTTTCCGCTCATAAAAAAACAAACGCAATAGTTTACGACAATCAGCAGAATGCTGCTTCAATAGCTGTTCTAATCGCGTCAATAATTGCTCTTTTTCTTGTTTTTCTTCCAAAGCTTTGGCATCTTGTTGCGTATCTAGTCCTTGTTTTTCTACTTGATCCTCTTGATCTAGCGACAATTGCAATCCAGTCTTTTTCTCTTGCCTCAAATGATTGCTCCAAAGATTTTTGGTAATGACATAAAGATAACTTTTAAGACTTCTTTCAATACGGAAGGCAGGGTCTTGCAGTTTTTTGAATAAAACGATCAATACTTCCTGAAATATTTCTCTAGCATCAGCCGCCGTACCACTGTTATTGGTAATATGACTGGCACAATATCGAAAAGTCAATTGATACAATTCCTCCACCGCCTGTTTTTCCCCTGTTCGCAGTCGTGTTAATAGCTGTTCGTCTGAATTCATTTTGCTCTGTTCTACTTCTGTTTTGACTAAGGTAGGGAAAAAGTTTCTTTTATGTGATAGAGAAGAAGAAATCTAAATAGAAAAAATGCTCATCAATGGGTAGTAAAATTTCTATTCTGTGTCTTTTTTATTTGGTGTACATGTGGACTTTGGATGGAGGGGCATGTATCTTTTACATGGGAAACGGGCAAGCCTTTGTGGTTCAAAAATTGCACGGACTATTCAATTGAAAGGCGAGAATAAAAATTTTTTTCAATAAATCATCTCCTAATGTGCTTGTTTATTGGGTTTGATTAAGCGTCATTTCGCTGATAATCAAATATTTATGAATCTATTTTATTAAAAAATTATTTGATTATGTGACATTAAAAAGTTAATGTAGTCTTAAAGGCATCTTGAATACAAAAACGAATAATTATGGATTTGAAGATGTACTTTGAAAATTTTCTTGGGACGATTAGTTCTTTTTTACCAGGTGTGCTTGGTGCTTTGGCAGTTTTAATAATAGGTTGGCTTATTGCCTCTACTTTGAGCAAAGTCATCGCAAAGCTAGTTCGTAAAACGGGCTTGCAAGAGCGGCTGGGAAAACAGGGTTCTAGCATAGATTTATATAGTGTAGTCAAAAAGTTTGTTTACTACATCCTTATGGTCATCGTACTACTAGTGGTGCTAGAAATTCTAGGCATAGAAAATGTACTTGCTCCCATAGAGGATATGCTGAGTAAATTCTTGGCTTTCATACCAAATATAATAGCAGCACTTATCATTGGTTTTGTTGGTTATATTCTTGCAACGATTGTTTCCGAAATAGTAGGAGCGGGGAGCGGTGCGATTGAACGATTTACGGATAGAATGAATATGGCGTCTTCTTTCGATGCGACTCGCTTGGTGAAACAATTGGTCTTTCTATTTATTTTTATTCCTATTTTAATTACCGCAATTGATGCCCTCAAAATGGAGGCCATTTCTGTGCCAGCAACCGATATGCTCCAGCAGTTGATGTCTGCGATTCCTAATATTTTGGCGGCTGCTATTATCATCGCAGTTTTCTATTTCGCAGGACGCTATGTGACGCAGATTCTGGGGCAATTGCTCACCAATCTGGAAATAGATAGCCTACCTGAAAAAATGGGCGTGGGTAGTGTTTTAGGTAACACAAAACTGAGTAATTTGATTCCAAATGTTGCTTTCTTCTTCTTAATGTTTTTTGGAGTTATTACCGCCGTGGAGAAATTAGGCTTCACTCAAATCACTGTACTACTCAATAATATGCTTGATTTAGTAGGAGCTATTTTCTTCGGATTAATCATCCTTACTATCGGTAATTTCATTGCAGGCATCGCTTATAAAGCCTTGGAAGCATCCGATCAATTCCTCGCAGGCATCGCTAGGGTAGCGATATTGGGTTTATTCTTAGCAATTTCTTTAAACGCAATGGGCATCGCGGACGAAATTATCAATCTAGCGTTCGGTCTAATACTAGGTGGTATAGCAGTAGCCGTCGCATTATCCTTTGGATTGGGAGGCAGAAAAGCCGCAGGACGACAAATGGAATATATCTTGAAAAAGTTCAGAAAAGAAAAGGAGTAATGGTGCTATTGTTTCATAGTGGTATTGTTAAAAATGATTGCCAAATTGAAAATTAGGCGTGTACGAAGTCTTAAGCCATGCTCAAAATAAGTTCTAAGAGATTTGCTGAGCATACTTATTGAGCGATTTTCTGAAACTGACTCAGGTTATTTTCGAGTAAAATGTTAACAAAAACAAGACTTTGTACAGCCCTAATTTCTTTTGGTTCTCTGAATTTTTTGAGGAATTATCAAAATCGACCTAATTTCTTTTAGAGAAAAAAGTGCCAAAAAGGCGTTAAAAACAAAATACTGTATGAGCCAAAACAAGGTGCTAA
>JBCCRX010000170.1:0-13227 GCA_039201015.1 Bacteroidota bacterium
GGAGAAAAAAGGGTTTTAGAAAAACCCTTTTTTCTCCCTCACCCCTTGCTCGCCGCCGTCTTTTTAGGCGGCAGGTGGCTTTTTAGGGGCGCAGAATTTTAAGGAATTTCTCGCTTCTAAAACTTAAAAAGACTTAGAAGCTGTTTGAATTTAATACTTCGATTTTGTTGTGCTCCTTTCTTCACCACTTATCGTTAGCAAAATACTCATCAGCCAGCGGCAGACAAGTTTTAGCGATGGCTAAACTCCGTTTTTGCTGCCTCAATTGGTAAAAAAATGACCGGTAACAATTCTCAAAAAATAAATCAAAACAGCTTCTTAAGTTACAGTGTATTTAACTTTCACAAATATAAAAAGCATGAATTATGAATTTATCTAATCTGATGAGCTACAGCTTAGGAGACAAAGAATTCGTCCGAAGTACGACAGAAATATTTATCGTAGAAAGTGAGAAAACCCTCGAACAATTGAAAGAGGCTGGACAGAAAAAAGACTGGGAAAGGGTAAATCGCTTTGCCCATTCTTTGAAATCGAATTATGCTACTTTAGAAATGGAAGACCTCAAGAACATTGCCCTTTCTATTGAAGAAGACACGAAAAACCATACGGGAAAAGCAAAAGATATCATGAGAAAAATCAATATGCTCAATAGAAAGACGCATGCTGTCTATCCTTCCTTGAGGCATAAATTAGAGTTACTTTAGACATGAGTACTTTTTTCAAAAAAATACCAATTGCGATCATTCGGTTCTACCAAGCCGCGCTATCTCCTTACATCGGACAGCGTTGCCGATATTCGCCTACTTGCTCTGCTTATACCATTGAAGCCATTGAAGAATGGGGTATTTTTAAGGGTATATGGCTAGGTATTAGAAGAATCGGTCGATGTCATCCTTGGGGTGGGCATGGATACGATCCTGTGCCAAAGAAAATAGTAAAGGAGAAGGCAGATTTGAAAAGCGAGAAGTGATAGGCATCATGTACAATTAAGTACTTGGACATAATTATTATTGAAATTAGAACAGAGGATATTTTTCGGATAATTTGGCTCTGAAAACCGCAGATAGCCTAGGTTCTCTAAGGCTTTTCAAAGTGAAATGAGGTGGAAAATAGTCCTGTTATAAATCAAGAATAGATGTGTCCAAGTACTTAAGTAGATTTACCTAATTATTTAGGCAATAAACTTGTGTAAAGTGTTCATTATAAACAATTTAAACAAATAAACAGCTTAAACAAATAGGTAGAAGTACTTAATAGTATATCGAACTGATTCTGTGAAATTGCTTGAAGCAGAAAAGACCTTAACAAATATTCGGAGAACCCTTATTAGCCAGCAGCCAAACCTCAACCTCTTTTCCGGAACCCAATTCTTTTCTTATCAAAAATATCATCTTCGTTGCTAAGGTGGAAAGTGGAAACATCATCGAGGGTCAAAACATTAGCAGAAATTTTCTCGCGTTCCGTTTTGGATAGATTAGAGATGCGTAGATTCTGGTTCTTGATCGCTTCGGTCACCACTTGCCGTACCGTGCGCGCGTTCCCAAAATATTTATCGCGATATTCGTAAAGAAAAGCCAAATAATTTTCTAGGTGTTCGCGCGCTTCGGGCGTTGGGAAAGTTTCTTTTTGGTGCATCATGAACAAGGCGATTTCCATCAATTCCCTCGGTTCGTAATCATCGAATTTTAAGATTTTATCGAAACGCGAATTAAGTCCCGGATTAGCTTTCAAAAAGCGCTCCATATTATCGGGATAGCCCGCTGCAAATAAGAAAAATTGTCCGCGATGATCTTCCATTCGCTTCAAAAGTGTTTGTATGGCTTCGTCTCCAAAATCGCCATGTGTGGAAGTACCGCGCATGGTCAAAGAATAGGCTTCGTCGATGAACAGCACACCACCCATTGCTTCTTCGATTTTTTCTGCGGTCTTGCTTGCCGTTTGTCCAACGTAGCCTGCTACCAAACCTTGTCGATCCGTTTCGATCATTTGCCCTCTTTCGAGTACCCCCAATGCTTTGTAAAGACTGGTCAGAATACGCGCGACGGTGGTTTTTCCAGTGCCTGGATTTCCGACGAAAGCGGTGTGCAGAAAGAAACTATTCAAGACATTGCGGTTGGTTTCTCGATAAAAACGCACCAATTGTACCAATTCCTTGATTTGCGCCTTCACCTTTTTCATACCGATCAATTGATCCAATTCGTTCATGGATCGTTTGAGCAAGGCTTCGTCGATTGGGATGTCTGGCAACTCGTATTGCGGCTTTAAATTGACTTGCAACACATCCGCTAACTTCACCTTGCCAAGTTCTTCCTTTTCTAGCAACTCTGGACTATCTTGAGACATGACACGCAGACCAAGTTGTACCTTCGTCTTTTCAATCAAATCATGCACAAAACGAGCATTCCCAAAGCTTCGATCTCTAGTTCGATAGGCTTCGGTGATGATGTCCTTGATTTCTTTTTTGGCTTTAGAAGTCAGGACGACCTCTTGTTCTTGGGAGGCGTAATCCGCAATTTTGGTGAGTTCTTGTGGTAAATAATCCTTGAACTCAAAAGTGTGTTTAAATCTTGATTTCAAGCCTGGATTAGAGTCCAAAAAACTGCCCATTTCTTTGGGATAGCCCGCAACAATGACCGCTAAATCACCTTTCCCGTTCGACATCTCTTTGACTAATATTTCGATGACTTCCCGACCAAAATCTTTTCGGTCATCGGTGGATCGAGCCAGTGAATAGGCTTCATCAATGAACAGTACACCGCCTCGCGCTTTCTCAATGGCATCTTTTACTTTTGGTCCTGTTTGTCCGATGTACTCTCCTACCAAATCCACTCGATCTACTTCGTGGACGTGTCCTTTGGTTAGCAACCCCATTTTACGATAAAGGCGTCCCATCATGCCCGCAACGGTCGTTTTTCCAGTTCCTGGATTTCCGATAAAAACCGAATGTACATTGATTTGATCTTTCTCCTCAAAGCCTTTCTCTTTTCGTAATTGCAAGAATTTCAAGTACTTAGCATGTTCTCTCACTTTTTGCTTAATTTCAGACAAGCCCACTAAAGCATTTAGTTTTTGCATGACTTCCTCAAAGCTCAAATGCTCGTCTTCATTTTTTTCTAGCAGCAAAGGTGTGTCCTGATAAGGTACAAAAACGTCATTGTCGCCCTCTTCAAAAATATCCCCTACTTCAAAGGTGACACTAGCAATCAATTGATCTAGGAAAATGATTTCAGCAGTATATTTATCTGCGCGCCAAGAGCCCTTTACATTTGATCCCCAGCCAGCAGTGATGACAAAAGTATCCGTATCTTTTTCTATTTTTTGCAGCTTGGTGATCTGTCCTTTCAGTTCTCTGGCATTGTTGTAAAATTTGGTAAACAACTCGCATTGCCAATTTTGCGCTTGGTTGATGTTTTTCAGAAGGATTTCGGCATAGATGTAGCGCGTGTCTTGGGTATCAAATTCTTTGTAGTAAGTACGTTCCTCAGAAGAAGTATCGTCGTAAGGACCTTCGTATAATCGAATGGATTGCACGCTGAGATAAGCCTTTTCCACCTCAAAAAAATCTCGTCCCGCGTCTTCTACGTAAAAGTACCTCGTTGCTACTTTTTCGCCCGCCACCCAAGCTTCCCAAAAATAAGTACCTTTCTTCCAAAATGCACCGTGGGTTTTATTGCCCCAACCTTCTCGTATGTAAACAATAGGATCGAATTTATTGACTTTTCTACTAAAGTTCAAGGCACACAATTCCCGCTTACCCTTTTTCATGGCATAGCAGCGCAACTCCACATCTACATCCCAGTCTTCTTCGTCAAAGTATTTATTGAAAAAGGACAGTTCTGCGTAGATGTAGGTAGTTTCGTAGCGATCAAATACCTGTCGATACTTTTTTTTGTTGTCCGCCAACCATTCTGTAGAAGCATATACCTTTAAAGACCTAAATTTATAATGCTCGTTTTTTGTCCGTTTATTCGTGTCTTGCATAAATTTCCGCTTTTCTATTGAGTTTTAGCAAGCAAAAAAGTACTTTTGTTCAAGTTGCTTGAAGCTAGAGGTCAAGCATCAGAAGAGAAAAGATCAGACTCTCAAAGTGTAAACTGAAGTTTCGTTCTGTTCACATTGGAAAATTAAAACCTTTTTTCATTAAAACAAATGATTTTGGAGCTAATTTATTTGAAGCATGGCTATTGCTTCATTGTGTTGTGGTGAATGACTTGTAGAAATTGTATAGGGTTTTCTTGTAAAAGCTTTCCTGGCACGAATGCACGAATAGAAATGATCCTGATTATAACGGAATGCGGTGCTTAGTAAATGCTACAATAGGGTTTCATAAGTGTTGAAATTACATATACTTCGCCGCTGACGCAGCGAAGGGAACTTCAGGAGGCAGAGATGAATCGGCGGTAAGTACTTCTAACTATTTGTTTAAGCTGTTTATTTGTTTAAATTGTTTATAATGAACACTTTACACAAGTTTATTGCCTAAATAATTAGGTAAACCTACTTAAAACCACCGATTCATCTCTACCTCCAAAAGGATTTTTGCGCCGAAGGCACGGAACATACCTCAACTTGCTGATTTTTAAAGACTTTTTTCTTTCACCGCAAAATGTTACAATCAGAAATTATCCAATTAATTTTAGTCGTGTACGAAGTTTTTAATAAAAAAACTAAAGCTGAATAAAGTTCCTGAAATCTCTCAACAAGTATGACTGACAAATCTCTGTGGGCGGAAAAGTTCTTTTTTACCTTCCGTAGAAACAAACTCAAAGTGCTAATTTCATATCAAATGAACGATTCGTTCGTGCATTCATAGCTATTTTTATGGGTAACCGAACTAGCACGAACCACGCTAAACAAAATTAAACTATCTCAAACGATACCAAACTAATAAAAAACGAAAATTATGCCGTCCGTCTCCCTAAAAGTTCCCACCATTGTGAGAGAAGTGAAATCGGATGAACAACGATTTTTTTCTATTCGCCCGCTCTTTATCAATTATCCTTTCATCACGAATCATCGCTATGAAAAAGGGCTTTCTATCTATAAAAGAGAACTCAAACAATACTTCCGTGATTATGAATTGAATCGTTCTAATTTAAATTATCTACTTTGGTATATGTTTCCAATGGAAACGCGCTATGAATTATTTGAATTACAATTCAAACTAGAAGGATTAGAGGTAAAAGGAAGATTGGGCGCGGCTTTAATAGAGCATCAAGGCCGTATTTTCGTGGGTTTGCCATTTGTACATAATTTCATGTTCATGGCAAAAAATTCGCCTAAAGACAAACTACGCTTTAAGGAAGAACTCACCTTTGTTGCCAAGCAATTGTTTACGAAACTAAAGAAAAATGATCCTCCTAATTTTAATGTAGAGGACTTTTTGAGTACGCGTAAAGAGTTCATTACGACCATAGAGCAACGGGTACAAATTCGTCCTGCAAAATTTTCCTTTGAGCAATTTGGTAGAATGGACTTATTTAGTTCCATGCGTGGCGATAGTGATTTTATGGGGAGTATAGAAATTGAGAAAGTAGGGCAAGGGCTCAATTATTTGTATCCAGAAGAACTAGGACGTGCTTACTACCGAGAGAAAGAAGTCGATTTTTTATTCAAAATATTATTCAAATCAAAAAGTAAAGCCGCACTTGCGATTGTTGGTGAAATTGGAGCAGGCAGACACACCATTTTAGCAGAGACCATTTATCAGCACATGGATCGCAAACTCAATCGGCGCAAAGATCAAATTTGGCTTATCAATCCCAATCGAGTCATTGCAGGCATGAGCATAGTTGGAATGTGGCAAAAGCGTTTTGAATCCATTTTGGAGTACGCCAAACAACCCGTAGAGGACAATAAAAACCTTTCGGATACCGTCGTTTTTGATAATCCAGTTGCACTGCTGCGTATTGGTAAGACCTCACAGAATAGCATGACGCTCAGCAGTTTACTCAAATCTTATCTGGAAAATCGCAGCTTACAAGTCGTCCTGATTGCTACGCCCGAAGAGTGGAAAGTGGTGCAAGAGAAAGATCGTCGTTTTGCGGATTTATTTCAAGTAATGCGATTGCAAGCCCCCGATTTTGCGACTGCTGCAAAAATGGTATTGCATCAAAGACGCGAAGTGGAGCGTAGCAACAACTGTCAGTTCAGCATTCAAGCCTTGCATCAATTGTTCAACATTCACCGCATTTATCTCAAAAAAGAAGTGCTGCCAGGTGGTGTGATGAAATTGATGAAGCAGTTGGCGTCCAAATATCGCGGCAAAGAAGTTAATCTGAATATCATTCGCGAAGAATTCAAATCCACCTTTGGACTAGAAGATCGGATTTTTGAGAATGATTATACTTTCAAGCAGAATGAAGTGCAAAGTGCCCTTTCCGCACAATTGGTCGGACAACAACGAGCGGTAAATGCCATTGCGAAGTCCATTCATTTGGTAAAAGCAAAACTAGCCAATCCACGCCGCCCACTATCGTCTTTTCTATTCATTGGACCAACGGGCGTCGGAAAAACACAAGCGGCAAAAGTGCTTTGCAAATACTTAATGGGCGATGACAAACACCTACTTCGCTTCGACATGAATGAATACGTGGACGGCTTGGCGATTCAACGATTGATTGGCGACGAATATCAGCCCGAAGGTATTTTGACGGGTAAAGTACGCTACCGTTCTTTTGGCGTTTTGCTACTAGACGAAATCGAAAAAGCTGATCGCGCTGTCCATGATCTATTGCTACAAGTTTTGGACGACGGCAGACTGACCGATAGCCGTGGACGCGTCGTTGATTTTTCCAATTTCATTATTATTATGACTTCCAATATTGGGGCGCAAGAAGTAGATCGCCAAATCAGTATCGGACAAGATCACGCAGCAGCAGACATTTACAGAAAAGCCGTAGAACGCCATTTTCGTCCTGAATTTGTGAATCGAATTGATGAAATTGTGGTCTTCAATCCATTAGAAAAAGAACACATTTTGGACATTGCACGCCTACAAATCAATGACTTATTACAAAGAGACGGCTTTTTGCGCCGCACGACGATACTGAATATTTCGCAAGAAACCCTCACTTGGATTGCTAGGCGAGGCTACAATCAAAAAATGGGTGGCCGTGCCCTAAAACGACAAATCGAAAAAGACCTGACGACCATTTCCGCCAAACAATTGATGAATATTCAGAGCGATTCACCCATTATCTTTGATATTATATTTGATGATAAACAACAACAACTGCAATCCAAAATTAATCCCCTGCGCTTGCGCTTTGAAAATCCTAGGGACTACTGGACACCTCCCTTCAAAACGACTCGAAATGCCTATAACGACTTACTGCATCGCATTCAAAACCTAGAAGAGCAACTTCGCAATTTTCAAGATGAAGAAGTCATGGACGAAGAAGACAATTGGCAGTTTTATCAACTGACCAATGCCCTCGCTGAACTTAAAGAAAACATCACTTTCACAAAATTGCGCTCAGGTCAAGCCAGTTCGCCTTATAATGCTGCCATTAGTTTAAAAAGATTGCATCGTTTCAGTAGGGGTAAAAACCCTACGGCGAGAGATGTACTCTATGATATTCGAGAAAATTATCGTTACAATCAGATGCTAATTGAGCGAGCCGATGCTCCCATTGCTCACTTTTCGGCGGAGACTTTGTTTTTGGAACTCTGTTGTCGAAACTATTTTGAGTTGGGCGAAGACCACGTCCTTTTCAGCATTCAATCTTGTGCAAAAGGCTACGGAGCGTATGAATCCAAATTCTTAATGGATCGCTACGAAAGCTTATTCAAGGAACTGGATTGGGGTTATAAAAGAATGGAGAAAGCCTTTCGCGTGGATGCACACGCGGCGCAACATCTGCTGCAAGCCGAGACAGGCATACATTTGTTTTACACCAATTATAATATGCCCATTCCAATCCAAATTTCTGCTAATGAACAAACTTCTAACACCGTCATTCGAGTCTACGACGGCGGTGATACCATGACAGATTTGCGCTCGCATTATATTATTCATCTAGACTTTACGCCACAAGAGTTCAAATTGATACTGCTAGGCGGAATGAAACGAGAAAATTAGGATAGACACAGAGGTATGGAGGTAAGATTTGTTACATTCATCATCCTAAGTACAGTGTAAAATAAGTTTGTTTTAATTTTGAGAAGCGAGAAATTCCTTAGAATTTCGAGCTTCAAAAAACCTATCTGCCGCCGTCTTCGACGGCGGCGAACAAGGGGTGAGGGATAAAAAAGGGTTTTTATAAAACCCTTTTTTATCCCTCAAACTCTCCTATTTAAAATACAAATAAACTTAAGTGATTATTCACAAAAATTTTTAACTCGCTCGAAAGGGTTGAAAAAATAGACTTTCTACTCCTTAAAAATATTATTGTGAATAAAGTCTTTAGTTTACACGGTACTAAGTAATGGTAAAAAAATAATTTAACGATTTGGACTTGATCTTTTGCCGACTATTAGTACTTTAAAAAAGGAGCCGTAGCCCTGCTATCAAGCCAAGCTTGTGCAATGACACAAAAGGCTTGAAGCACTTATATTCAACAAAATCTCTAACTTCAATTTCGATACCTTATTCTTTTACCATTACTAAAGCAAAGGCCAGCATGAAAAAGCAAGTCCAACAATTGCAGCAAAAATTGGCAGCTTGCACCTACTGCGAAAATTATCTTCCATTAGGCGCAAACCCCATTTTTAGCTTTTCTAGCCAATCCAAGATCGCACTGGTCAGTCAAGCACCTGGTATTTTAGCGCATAATAGTGGTGTCCCTTATCAAGACCCTAGTGGCGTAAGACTTCGTGCTTGGCTGGATGTGGACGAAGCTACTTTCTATCAGCCCAATAATTTCGCCATTTTACCAATGGCTTTTTGTTATCCAGGTAAAGGAAAAGGAGGCGATTTGCCGCCCAGAAAGGAATGTGCCCCCATTTGGCATGATCGCATTTGGAAAACCCTAGAACAAGTTGAACTCACCATTTTAATTGGTCAATATGCACAAAAAGCCTATTTGGGTAAAACGAAAAAACAAAATTTGACCAAAACCGTAGCCGCTTTTCAAGACTATTTACCAGACTTTTTTCCCATTGTGCATCCTTCTCCTCGCAATCGAATTTGGTTGAGAAAAAATGCTTGGTTCGAAAAAGAAGTGATTCCTGTTTTACAAGAAAAAGTGAGCGCAATAATTCACTAATTAATGGTAAAAAGAAGCTTTCGATTTGCCTGCTTTAATCTCCTTGTCCGCCTGAGGCGGAAGTCTGCTCATAAATCGAAAACTTATTGTTTTGGCGTTACTAAACAGATTCATTTCTCAAAAACCAGAACATTTTCTCATTATTTTCCCTTGCTGGAAGCCCTTTATTTACAGTCTTTTCAAGCAATTTTTCTGAAATTAAGGGAAAACTAAGCCAAAATTAAGCAGGCATTAATGCGCTCCCTTTTTCTTTGCATCAGTAAGTAAGAACAGAGGAATGCGAAGATTAAGATTGATAATAAGTTAGCGTAGTTTGCTGAGACTTATTAATGGTTTGGCGGTGAGCAATTGCCTATTTTTTATAAAACCACCATCTTCTTTCCTTAATTGTTTTTTCTTATCTATTCAATTTATTATTCACAATGTGTCCCATTAAGGCACAACAAACCAAATGTATCATGGCTGCAAGTCAAGCAGAATTTTCATTATCTCCAAACGATTTGAGTGTAGTAGCAAGTGTCGAACTAAATGAAGGTAACTCTACTGCAGGTTTTGAAGGACAAGCGCAAGGCGGCACTCCTACCCCTGGCTTAACCAATCGTCTTATTCAAACCGATCAACCTTTTCACGTAGCATTTGATTGGGCAGAGTCGGGTTCTTTTGCTCCTTTTTTAGCAGGTGGAAAATGGAAACTTTCCGTCATTTTTGATGCGATTGGCGTCAATAGTCATCCAGCTGCTATCACAGATACAACAAACTCTACTGGTGGTGGAAACTACACCAATTCATTGGATGTGGCAGAGAATACCCTAAGTCCTGGTATGTACAAAATCATCGCAAGAATGCAGTGGCATTTTGGTGGCGGTAATCCTGGACCTCTGGTGTTGTTCCAAGATTTGGGAATGATTGAAGTGTATCAAGACAGCTAAGATTTTTGCTTTCCAATGCAAGGCAAAGGAAGTTCTTCTGAGAAGGACTTCCTTTATGCATTCATCGTGCAGCTACTTGCTCCTTTCACTAAAATTTAATCGAATCAAATGAAAACTCAAAATACGGATCGGAGATCAGCACTTTTGGAAAGATTTGAATTGCTTTCTAATAAAAATGGTCATTTTTTTCAATACAAAGATTTGGACGGCAATATTTTATTGAGAAGTAAAGATTATCAAAGTGCGCAGAGTCGAGATCGGGGCATGAAGATCGTCTTAAAGAACGCAACCGATGCACGCAAATACGAGATCAAAAAGGCGGACAAAGATTATTTTTATCTGCTGAAAGGCGGCAATCATCAGCCCATCGCAAGAAGTGGCATGTTCAATACAAAAAGCGAAGCAGCGCAAGCGATGAATCTTTTTGTGAAAGAAGCACTTGGATTTGATAAAGAAGCGCAAAGTGTAGAAAAAGAAGCGCAGCAAACGGCAGAAGTGAAAGCATTTAGCAATCGTTTTTCTTTCCGTATTGATTTATACAAAGGAGAAGACGAGCAAGAATGGCGTGGAAAAATTGAGTATCCGCTTGATAAATCAAAATTGGCTTTTCAGGGAATAGATGAAAAGGCAATCGTGCACTTCATTAAATCTCACCTTCCCGATGCACCAACAATAGGAAAAGTAGAGACGAAGGAGATAGCAAGCCCAAAGGAAAACGAAAATAAAGTAGCTACGGCTAAACAACCAAAGAAGGAAAAGGCAATTCCCAATGAATCCCAAAAGAAGGAATCCTCTTCACCAAAAGCGATCGAAATAAAGGGGATGAACTTGCTTAAGAATGGAATACTGTCCACCAATAATATTATTGAAAAAGCAGAAGTTTATAATTTGGGGATTGAGATAGCAGAAAAACGCTCTTTGAATTATAGTATAAGAGTCTTTGCTAAATCACTTGAGCACCCTCAAATATTGCAAGTGGGAGCAAGCAACGGGAAGCTGGAGGAAGAAAATAATATCTATATCCCCTTGCTACTGCAAAGTTTGAGTGAGGGAACTTTTAGACTTTCTGCTACTACGGTTTTCACAAAGAGCGATAAAAAAATGTTAGCGGAGAGTAGTTGCTATGTTCAATTGATTTAGTCTGTTTTTCCGTAAATATCCCAATATATTATTCCAATGTTGGACTAAGACCTTACCCTACCCCATTTAACCCACTGAGGAAAGTAAGATAGCTAGCAGTCAGATGTTAGAAGCGAGAAGTCAGGCCCGCGAACTATAAATTGAAGTATAACTCTGAATCTCAGTGAGTTGATGCAAACTGTATAAGTATCTTCTTAGCAGTGGACATTTTCTTTTTCAACCACAAAAGAAACACAGCCTCACGCCTAAGGCAGACACGGTGAGGCGGTCAAGAAGGTCACAAAAGCTAAATGCTTGATTTTTAATATATTTTTTTGTTTTTTATGTCTTTGTGATTCGATTCATTTAATACTCCTTCTAATTCTCTCCAAACCTTCCTCCAATTTGAGCCTTGGACAAGCCAGATTCAATCGAATAAAACCTGCTGCATTGGCAACAAACATGTTGCCGCCTTCTAAAATAACACCAGCATCTTCTGCGAAAAATAGGGTTAGATTTTTTTCGGCTGGAAAATAATTAGCAAGATTGACCCAAGCCAAATAAGTAGCAGCAGGAATATGGAATTCCGCTTTTGGTAAATGCTCCTTTAAGTAAGCGTCTAAATAGCTAAAGTTTTCATCCAAATAGCTCGTTAATGCTGTTAACCACGGACTTCCTTTCGTATAAGCGGCTTCGGCAGCCACTACGCTCAATGGATTAGCAAGTGGTAAATTTCTTTCCTGCCATTTTGCTCTAAAATCATCGTTGGGGATAATGATATTTGAAAATTGAAAGCCCGCTAGATTGAAGGTTTTAGTGGTTGCCATACAAGTAATGATTTGATCCGAATCTGGGAAGATTTTAGCGAGTGGGGTAAAGCTCTCCTTTGCCCTTAATAGATCACAATGTACTTCATCGGCAATGATGATGACTTCGTTTGCTAGACAAATTTCTCCCAGTCGTTGCAGTTCTGCTATCGACCAATTTCTACCCGTCGGATTGTGCGGACTACAAAGCAAAAACAAACGCACTTCTGGCTGCGCAGTTTTTTGCTCAAAGTCCTCAAAATCAATCTGATAGTGTCCATTTTCATAGATCAAATTAGAAGTCATTATACCGACTCCATTATGATCAGCGGCGTGTTTAAAAAAGGCATAGGAAGGCGTGAGAAATAGAATTTTGTCTTTAGGTTGGCATAGAAATTCAGCGAAAGAAAAAAGCGCAGGAACAATGCCTTGTGAATGTACCAGATGCGTCGAATCAAAAGTCCAATCGTATCTCGTTTTGCACCAATTTTGAAAGGCGCGGCAATAGCTTCGCTCAAAAACACCCGAATAGCCAAAAATCGGGTGCTCCAGTCGATCTCGTATAGCAGTGATAATTTCTGGCGCAACCGCAAAATCCATATCCGCCACCCACATCCTGATGAGGGCATCTTTTGGGTAGGGAACATGTACTTCTTCTTCCTCGCCAAAGAGGTAGTTTTCGTAGCCTTCCACACTCATGCAGTTGGTATGCTGGCGGTTGATGATGCGATCAAAATTGTATTTCATCTTGAATTTTAATTCTGCTTTAATACGCTAAGAAAACAGACTGTTCTAGGGTTAGAGATCAGATAAAACAAGGTGTATTTCAGTGATTTTGGTAATTTGTTTAACTGGCGATTTGGTGATTAGGCAATTATCAAATCACCATATCATCAAACCGTGTCCGCCTCACTGTGTCCGCCTTAGGCGTGAGGCGCGATCACCAAAGAGGCAAATGCACTTTTTTATCTCACATGCAGTACATACACCGTTTTTTGCAAAAAAACTAAGTCTCCTTTGTTCGGTTCTTTGAAAATTTTTGTGATCTAGCTGTACGATTTCAGGAAATAACATGTTCTTTTTGTCTTAGCACAAAAAGCACCAAAAAAGCCAAGACTGAATTTCTTTTTTAGCGTTGCAAAAGCACCAAAAAGACTAAACAAA
>JBCCRX010000171.1:0-13208 GCA_039201015.1 Bacteroidota bacterium
AAACGGGAGCAGCAGGAACTTGGGTCGCGGGTGTTTCGACGCGTGCGCGCAATATAGAAATGAAAGCCGAATCTTTTAATGGCTATTTGGAACACGACGGCGTATTGGATATGCTAGAATGGCGTAAGGAAAATAATGCCATGGAGGAAGATGCAGTGGAGAAATATTCCAAGCATGTCAAGACCATTTTTCAAGTGGGCGAAGAGCGAAGTGATGATTGGCAGACGGTGTTGGATTATCCGATAGAATTTGTGCCGATGAGCAATCCGTATGACTTAAAAATGGGCGAAGAACTAGCTGTTAAATTGCTGTGGCAAGGTGAAGCGCTGCCCAATCAACTCGTTTATGCAGGTTCGGATCATGCAGGACACAGCCACGATCACGAGCATGCCGAAGGAGAAGACGATCATCATCACCACGACGGCACTCAATTGCGAACGGATGAAAATGGCGTAGTTAAAATGGAAGTATCATCGGCAGGACAGTGGTATTTGCGAACCATTCATTTGGTGCTATCCGAAGAGGAAGGTTTGACGCACGAATCCAATTGGGCGACACTGACTTTTGAAATGAAAGCAGGCGGTAATGCTATGGAGACTGCATCCGAAGAAGTAGCGGCTGCTTTCCCGTCTTACATTTTTTTCATTGGAGGTACGGTTTTGTTTTTGGGCTTGTTCTTTGCGATCAAGACGATACTGTGAGGGGAAATAATAGCTTCAAACTCAATTGCACTCCTCCTTTCCCTGTTAGTTATGTCGAATAAACAGATAAACAATTCAACAACATAAACAGTAAAATGCCTGATTTTTTACATCTTCATTGCCATACACAATACTCTTTGCTAGACGGAGCGGCTTCTATCTCTGCCATGATGGACAAAGCCGTAGAAGACGATCAAAAAGGAGTAGCGTTGACCGATCACGGCAATATGTTTGGGGCATTCAAGTTCGTAGCGGAAGCAGAAAGACGCGACATCAAGCCTATTATTGGTTGTGAATTTTACCTAGTAGAAGATCGGCACAAAAAGAGCTTTAGTCGAGCAAGAGGAGAAAAAGACAAGCGATTTCATCAATTGTTATTAGCAAAAAATCAAAAAGGTTACGAAAACCTATCGAAGCTCTGTTCGGTGGGCTTTATGGAAGGACTTTATACCAAGTTTCCACGCATCGACAAAGAGATTTTAGCGCAATACTCGGAAGGTTTGGTGGCAACCAGTTGCTGTATCGGTGCAGAAATTCCACAAGCACTGCTGCACGGTCAAGACGAAAAAGCCGAAGAATTACTGAAGTGGTGGCTCGACATTTTTGGAGAAGATTATTACATCGAACTACAGCGACATCGAGGACTGGACAATATCAATCAGCTGGGGATCAGTCAAGAAGACGTCAATCAAAAGTTGATTGCGTTGGCGCGAAAACACAACATCAAAATCATCGCTACCAACGATTCGCATTACGTAGAAGAAGAAGATTATATTCCCCACGATATGTTGCTCTGCATCAATACGGGCAATAAAGTACAAGAAGTGGATCGCTTTAAGTTTCCGAGTTCCGATTTCTATTTCAAGACGAAAATGGAAATGGAGCAACTATTCAGCGACATTCCCGAAAGTCTGGACAATACCCTGCACATCTACGATAAAATTGAAAAACTGACCCTCGCGCGTGATGTATTACTGCCCGCCTTTCCACTACCCAAAGGTTTTCAAACCCAAATTGACTATTTGCGCCATTTGACTTACGAAGGCGCGAAAAAACGCTACACAACCATCACGCCCGATATCAAGGAACGTCTCGATTTTGAACTCTCCGTTATTGAAAAAACGGGCTATCCAGGCTACTTCTTAATTGTACAAGATTTCACGACGACTGCGCGGGAAATTGGTGTGGCGGTTGGTCCAGGGCGAGGCTCGGCAGCAGGTTCGGCGGTCTCCTATTGCATCGGCATCACCAATATTGATCCCATTAAATACGACTTACTTTTTGAGCGTTTCTTGAATCCTGAACGCATTTCCATGCCCGATATTGATATTGATTTCGATGATGTGGGGCGGCAGCGTGTCATTGATTATGTCATCGAAAAATATGGACAAAACCAAGTGGCCCAAATCGTAACCTACGGTACAATGGCCGCTAAATCCTCCCTGCGCGATGTGGGTCGAGTAATGGACATTCCGTTGCCAGAAGTGGATAAAGTGGCAAAAACTTTCCCTGTTAATCTGGCAGCAAGTCTTTCTACGGTTTTGGCAAAAGGAGACATCGATCCTAAGCTAAAGGGTAAAATGAATTCGGATGATGTCGAAAGAGCTTATCAGTTTCGGAAATTGGCGGAGCAAGAAGACGACATCGGACAAATGATTCGAACCGCCAAAAAACTGGAAGGCAACATCCGAAATACAGGCATTCATGCTTGTGGTGTAGTCATTACGCCAGGCGACATCACGCAGTACGTACCCGTGAAAACGGATAAAGGTGCGGATATGTTGGTCACACAATTCGACAACAGTGTGGCGGAAGATGCGGGCTTATTGAAGATGGATTTTCTGGGTTTGAAAACGCTTTCGATCATCAAAGATGCCGTTCGGCTAGTGAAAGAGCGTTTTGGTACAGAGATTGATCCCGAAGAAGTACCGCTGGACGATCAAAAAACCTACGAACTCTTTCAGCGCGGTGAAACGATTGGTATTTTTCAGTACGAAAGTCCTGGCATGCAGAAGTACATGAAAGAACTAAAACCCACTGAATTTGCGGATTTAATTGCGATGAATGCCCTTTATCGACCAGGACCATTGGAGTATATTCCAGAGTTCATTGATCGAAAGCACGGCCGAAAACCTGTGACTTATGATTTGGAGGCGATGGAAGAGTATTTGTCAGAGACGCAGGGGATTTGTGTATACCAGGAACAGGTTATGTTGCTTTCTCAAAAACTTGCCAACTTCACCAAAGGCGAAGCGGACAAGCTCCGAAAGGGCATGGGAAAAAAGAAAAAGAAGGTGATAGATGCGCTTTACCCAAAATTTATAGAAGGTGGAGCAGTCAATGGTCATCCGAAAGAAATATTAAATAAAGTTTGGAAAGATTGGGAAGCCTTTGCCTCTTATGCTTTCAATAAATCGCATTCTACTTGCTACGCTTTTGTCGCATTCCAGACGGCTTACTTCAAAGCACATTACCCAGCGGAGTTCATGGCTTCGGTCTTGACGCACAACAAAGGAGATATTTCAAAAGTGACCTTCTTTTTGAAAGAATGTAAACGAATGGGGCTCACCGTACTAGGACCAGATGTGAACGAATCGGTCTCTGATTTCTCAGTGAATCAAGAAGGCGCGATCCGTTTTGGAATGTCCGCTTTAAAAGGCGTTGGCGAAGGTCCTGTAGAAGCGATTTTGGAGGAAAGAACAAGAAATGGCGCATTTGAAAATATCTTTGATATGATGCGCCGATTGAGCTTGAATGCTATGAACAAACGCGTCATAGAAAGTCTGGTGCTAGGCGGCGCGCTGGATCGTTTTGAGGACATCCATCGGGCGCAGTACTTTACTCCAACCGAAAAATACGACTCTTTGATGGAAAATGCGCTGAAATACGGAGCAGCCTATCAAAACCAAAAAGCACAAGCCATGACTTCGCTTTTTGGAGATTCCGAAGATGCCATGATACCAGAACCCAAAGTACCGAAAGCGGAAAAATGGAGCTTGATTGAGCAACTCAATCGCGAAAAAGAGGTCACAGGAATTTATATCAGTGGACATCCTTTGGATGATTATCGAGTGGAAGTAGAGAACTTCACCAATTGCTCTTTGGAAAAGATTGAAAATTATCACAGAAGCAAAGAAGTACGTTTTGCAGGTGTGGTGAATAAAGCAGAACATCGCATCAGTAAAAAGGGAACGGGCTGGGGAAAATTTGTGGTGCAAGATTACAATGGCAGCTTTGAGTTTGTACTGTTTCGGGATGACTATGCCGACTATCGAGGACGTTTGGAGGAAGGGACTTGTGTTTTTGTGAAAGGTCATTTTGAACCCAAATGGAGTGGCGACGGATTTCAATTCAAATTAAAGGAAGTCAATACTTTAGAGTCCATAACAGAAAAGTTTACAAAGGAAATCACGCTAAAATTTCCGATAGAACAAATCACCGCCGATATTTTACAATCTGTGGATACGCTCTGCAAAGAGCACAAAGGCAATCAACAGCTAAAAATGGTATTGATTGATCGAAAAAACCGCACTAAACTGGCGTTGAAATCGAAAAAACGGAATGTGAATGCGAATACGGCATTTGCGGAGGCTCTGGATAGATTGGGGGTGGCGTATAAGTTGAATTAGCTATTATTCTTACCTTCGCGAAAAATTAGGATTTTTTGGTGATTCTAGTTGAGAACAAATTCATCTCGTTTTTATTTTTTACTAACCTTCACCTGGCAAGTCCACAAAACAAGTGAATGAGTCATCAGAATAAGAAAACCTTTGAAGAGCTAAAGGTCATCACGCCGATTTTAAAGGCTTTAGAAAAAAAACAATACCACTACCCCACCCCGATTCAAGCAAAATCTATTCCACTGATTTTGGATCGAAAAGATGTATTGGCCAGTGCGCAGACGGGTACAGGCAAGACCGCTGCTTTTGCGATTCCGATCATACAATTGATCCACAAAATAGAAGGTCAGCAAGCTGGTTTTCCTAAATTGAGGGCTTTGATTGTGACGCCTACTAGAGAGCTGGCGATACAAATCGAAGAAAATATAGAGGCTTACAGCAAATATACCAGCGTCAAACATGCCGTCATTTTTGGAGGTGTGAAGCAAGGTGCTCAGGTGACACAACTCGAAAAAGGCATCCACATTCTGGTCGCTACGCCAGGACGATTATTGGATTTAATCCAGCAAGGATATATTAGTCTGGACGATATTAAAGTTTTCGTTTTGGACGAAGCAGACCGCATGTTGGATATGGGTTTCATCCACGACATTAAGAAGTTATTAAAGTTACTACCTACCAAAAGACAATCGCTCTTCTTTTCAGCTACTATGCCCAAAAACATCGTAGATTTATCCAAAAGCATTCTTAAACATCCAGTAAAAGTGGAGGTAGCACGCGTTTCTTCTGCCGCCGAAACCATTCAGCAATATTTGTATTATACCAATCGGAATGCAAAAAGTAAATTACTTTTACATCTTTTAAAGGACGATCAACTGGATCAAGTACTGCTCTTTGCTCGTACTAAACACGGTGCGGATCGAATTGCGCGAAATTTGAAAAAGAAGCGCGTATCAGCAGCAGCTATTCATGGCAATAAAGCGCAAAATCAACGTCAAAAGGTGTTAAAGCAATTCAAAGAAGGCAAAATACGCGTCTTGGTCGCTACGGACATTGCCGCTCGTGGCATAGATATTGACAAACTCAAATACGTCATTAATTACGACATTCCGAATATAGCAGAAACCTATGTACACCGCATTGGGCGTTCGGGAAGAGCGGGCGAAGAAGGCATTGCGATCTCCATTTCAGAGCCAGAAGAAAATGCTTATATCAAAGACATTGAACGCTTGATTAAGCAAAATATCCGCGTGGTTCGGGAACATCCTTTTCCACAAACCGATCAACCCATGACCGAAGCAGAACGAAAAGCTTGGAACAAAGAGAAGCAACGTAGAAAACAGGAATTTTTTGCAAATCGAAAGAAAAAAAGGGAAAGAAGATAAAAGATAAAACGGCTTGCTCGACAAAGCACTAAACACATGAAAGTACACATCATCACCATAGGAGATGAAATTCTAATCGGACAAACCATAGACACCAATTCTGCGTGGATGGGCGAACAACTCAACAAATACGGTGCAAGTATCCAGCAAATTACAACCATTTCGGACGACTTAGAGACGATTAAAAAAACCCTTGCACAAGCCTTTGAAACGACCGATATTATTTTGATGACGGGCGGACTTGGTCCAACCAAAGACGATGTCACGAAGAAAGCCATTGCGGAGTTTTACGAAACGGGCTTTGTATTCTCTCAGGAGACTTATGATCGCATCGTGAAGATGTTTGCCAAATGGGGACGCACTACGACCGAAGCCCACCGCCAGCAATGCTTTATGCCACAAAATGCAGAACTACTTTTCAATAAAATGGGGACTGCTCCTGGGATGTGGATGCAAGAGAATGGAAAAGTATTGGTTTCTATGCCAGGCGTACCCTATGAGATGAAATACCTGATGGAGTACGAAGTCTTGCCGCGCCTACTTCAACAATTTCAGAAAGACCCCATTGTACACCGTACCGTCATGACGGTGGGGGAAGGAGAATCTCGTATTGCTGCTCGAATCGCTGATTTTGAAGAGCATCTGCCGCCACACATTAAACTCGCCTATTTGCCAGGCTCTGGGCAGGTGCGTTTGCGGCTGACGGGAGTTGGATCAAACGAAGTCGCGCTGAAACAAGAAGTTGATGCGAAAGTAACAGAACTCGTCCCCCAAATCGAAGAACTGGTCTATGGCTACGATAATATTCCACTGCAAGCGGCGGTCGGTCAACTTTTGCTAGAAAAAAATCTGAAACTAGCAACTGCAGAAAGCTGCACAGGTGGTTATTTAGCGCATAAAATTACTTCTATTTCAGGTTCTTCTGCTTATTACATTGGCTCTGTGATCGCCTACGCTAATGAAATCAAAATGCAGCAATTGGGCGTTTCTGAACAAACCCTGGAAGAACACGGAGCAGTCAGTGAGGCTTGTGTGAAAGAAATGGTCACAGGTTTGCTAGAACAATTTCCTGCAAATATTGGTATTGCTATTTCAGGCATCGCTGGCCCAGGTGGTGGCACGCCAGAAAAACCTGTTGGTACGATCTGGCTAGCGGTGGGCGATCATCATCAGATCATCACCCGCAAACTGCAATTGGGAAAAGATCGTTTGCGCAATATTCAGTACACCACGACGCGTGCCTTAGATTTTATTCGTCAATTTTTGTTGAAACGATTGTGAGTGAGAAGACAGACTAAAGAAAACAGAGTTCAGATACACCAAACTCGAAAATAAATTAATATGTCGAACGCATTTTTTAAAGTTCCAGAAGCTACCAATGAAGCCGTTCTTAGCTATGCACCCAATACCGCCGAGCGAGCAGCCGTGAAAGCGGCAATTAAAGAATTGAAATCCAAGCAGTTAGACATCCCGATGTACATCGGTGGAGCAGAAGTTCGTACCGAGCAAAAAGTAAAAATACAGCCGCCCTATGAATTGAAGCACACTTTAGGTCACTACAATCGAGGAACGAAAGCACATGTGGAACAAGCCGTAAAAGCGGCTCTGGAGGCAAAAGAAGCTTGGGCAAATATGCCTTGGGAAGAACGTGCAGCCATTTTCTTGAAAGCCGCTGATCTTCTGGCTGGTCCGTATCGAGCAAAAATGAACGCAGCAACCATGCTGTGCCAATCCAAAAATGTATTTCAAGCAGAAATAGATGCGGTGGCGGAATTGTGCGATTTTTTCCGCTTCAATGTACAGTACCTCACCGAAATTTACCAGCAGCAACCTTTGAGCGTTAGGGGCATTTGGAATCGCTTGGAATATCGTCCACTGGAAGGTTTCATTTTTGCCATTACGCCTTTTAATTTTACGTCCATTGCCGCCAATCTGCCAGGTGCGCCCGCACTTTGTGGCAATACTTGCGTTTGGAAACCTGCCGATAGTCAAATCTACTCCGCAGCGGTCATTATGGAAGTATTTGAAGCAGCGGGATTACCCGCAGGCGTGATTAATTTGATCTACGTAGATGGCCCAGATGCAGGAGACGTTATTTTCAATCACGAGGACTTTGCAGGTTTGCATTTTACGGGCAGTACGGCTGTTTTCAAACAACTCTGGAAAACTATTGGCAATAATTTAGACACGTATAAAAGTTTTCCACGCATCGTTGGAGAAACGGGTGGTAAAGACTTTGTGATTGCGCATCCTTCTGCCGATGCACAGGAAGTGGCGACGGCATTAAGTCGCGGTGCATTTGAATTTCAAGGACAAAAGTGTTCGGCGGCTTCGCGTGCTTATTTGCCCAAGAGCTTATGGAATGATATTCGTACGGGATTGGAAGCCGATTTGAAGGATTTCAAAATGGGTTCGCCAGAAGATTTCGGTAATTTTATCAATGCGGTCATAGACGAGCGCGCTTTTGATAAAATCAGCAATTACATCGAGCAAGCAAAGAAAGATGTGGATGCCGAAGTCATTATGGGTGGTGGACATGACAAGTCAGCAGGCTATTTCATCGAACCAACGGTGATTTTGGCTAACAAGCCCGATTACACGACCATGCGGGAAGAGATTTTTGGACCTGTTCTTACGATCTATGTCTATGAAGACAAGGAATACGAAGCAACGCTAGAAATCCTAGACCAAACTTCTCCTTATGCTTTGACAGGCGCAGTATTTAGCAAAGATCGAGCCGCTGTGCAATTGGCGATGAATAAATTGAAACATGCCGCTGGCAATTTTTACATCAACGACAAACCGACTGGTGCAGTGGTCGGGCAACAACCTTTCGGCGGCGCGCGAGCCTCTGGCACGAACGATAAAGCTGGTTCTATTTTGAATTTGTATCGCTGGTTGTCGCCTCGGACGATTAAGGAAAATTTTGTGCCGCCAGTTGATTATCGTTATCCTTTCCTGAAAACGGATGAATGAGAAATAAACATGCCTTTAAGTTGAAACCCAAGACTTTGTAATTAATAGGGTAGGAATCAAATTCACCTGACTAAATGAAGTTAAATATCCTATGCGGACTACTTTGGGGGTTCATTTTCTTGGCTTGTGAAGAACAAGAAGAAGATAAATATATTTTCTTTCTCCACAATCGCTTTTTAGAAACGCATGAACTGCACGAAGCGCACCCTCTATTCGGACGAGTAGAATACGAAGCGATTCTTGCCGAATTTGAAAAAGCAAACTTTAAAGTCATCAGCGAAAAAAGGAATGGCAACGTAGATGCAAGAGCTTATGCCGTAGAAATTGTGGCTCAAATTGATAGCCTAATCAGAAGTGGCGTCCAAGCAAGTAATATCAGTATTATTGGTACTTCAAAAGGTGGATACATTGCACAATACGTTTCCACTTTAGCCAATCAATCAGCACTCAATTTTGTATTCATTGGTAGTTTTCAAGACACCGATATGGAGGAGTTTCCAGAGATCAACTACTGCGGTAATATCTTAAATATCTACGAAAAGACCGATCCTTACAGCGTTTCTGCACTTGAACGAAAAAGAACTTCGACTTGCGAGATCAAACATTTTAAAGAAATTGAATTGAATACAAAAATGCAGCACGGTTTCTTGTTTAAGCCCTTAAAAGAATGGATGGAACCAAGTCTGAAGTGGGCAAGTGGGAATTACGAATTGGAATAGTAAAAAAGCCTCAAAAAACAATAGAATAGCGTACTATGAAAAATATCAGGGGAATTTTCCGCTTTTTTTTATTTATCATTTTAATCCTTTTCTACATCACGCGCTATATGATTGGCTCTTTTTTTAGGGGTAGAGACCTGAAAAGAGGGCTAAGGGAACGCCACAAATTTGCAAAAGCCATTACACGCGCCATTGGTGTTGAATTGGAAGTCAAAGGTCAACCTAGCGATCAGCCTGCGCTCTACGTAGGTAATCATCGCGCCTATTACGATCCTGGTGCGGTGTCGATCAATTTGATTTATTCCGTAGTCGTTGCCAAAGCAGAAATTCGCAATTGGCCGCTGATTGGTTATGCAACGGATTTCATCGGCATCATTTTCGTAGATCGCGCCAATCCAGACAGTCGGCAAGCCACTCGTATGGCAATGGCCAACGCCTTAAAAGAAGGTTTTTCTGTATTGATTTATCCCGAAGGAACAACGGGCGACCGACCGACCGTCCTTGATTTTTTGCCAGGCACTTTTGCTACGGCGGTTAAAATGAAAACACCCATTATTCCCATTGCGATAGAATACAAAGACCCCGAAGATGCTTGGATCAGTGTGAGTGAATCCTTCGTTGCGCATTACATCAAATGCTTCAATAAAAAGAAAACCTATGTCAAAGTACGTTACGGAACACCCCTCTTTCACGAAGATGTCCCGACCTTCAAGCAAATGGCAGAGGACTGGATCAACGAAAATCTGCGAGAGATGCAAGCTGAATTCGGCGGTGTGGCTTGGCCAAGTACTGTGGATGAACGGGCGAAGGTGACGGGGCGGTAAGAATACTTAGGTTTCGTATATACAATGCGATTGGTTTGTGAAAGTTGGTGATCGCGCCTGAGTCGGACAGTTTTGATGATGTGGTGATATGTTATTACTGTCGATTCATCAAAATACCTGATAAGCTATTATGAAAGATTGGAGTCAATTTGTCAAATTTTGAAAATTTGACAAATTTGTACGCTCTTAGAAATCTAGCTATCATCTGTTCAATTTTTAGTAGCTATCTTTCTAATATTGTAAAAATGAGGTCTTGATGACCGTTATTGGGACTTCAAAGCGTCACTTTGGTAGCGCAGATTTACTAAATCTTTGAGATTTAGCAAATCAAAACAAGTGATTTGTGATTTGCTAAATTTTCAGAATTTAGTAAATCTAAGGTTGTCAATAATTGAGAGCATGACTTTCAGATAATACCCTTGGCTAGCCTTACCATCCTAGAAGAATAGCCTTTTATCAAAGACAATAATAACACATCAACTCTAAAAAATGGAATCACTTCCTTACCCGATTGAATAGCAGTCAATTTCATTCTTTTCCTACCATAAACCACTTCCTCAAAAGCGGATAACTGAACACCGTGAGTAAAATCAATAAAACGCCGTAGTAGAAGTTATCCGAAAGCTCTTCATTTTCATTCAACAGCACCCAAGCTAGCAGAATGCCGTAAACAGGTTCTAAATTGAGGCTTAAATTGGAAGCAAAGGCAGAAATATGATGCAAGGCGCGCAAGGAAAGACTATACGCCAAAGTCGTGCAAAGCAATGCCAGTGCCAATAAATAGAACCAATCTGCTAGACTTGGCGGTACAAAAGCCACGTTTTCGTTCGTCTGCAAATAAAAAGGAAACAGCAAAGTCAGAAAAAGCCACGCACTTCCCAATTCCAGAAAAGTAATCGCGAAAGGACGAGCATTCGTGATGACTTTTTTATTCAAAGTCGCAAAAAGAGAAGCTAAAAAAGCCGACAGCAAACCCACCCAAACGCCCAAAAGCATGCCGCTTTCCAAACTATCTACAATCAAGTACATGCCTGGAATAATCATCAAACCCAACACAACTTCGTACCAGCGCACCGCTCTTCTAAAAAGCAAAGGTTCAAGAAAGGAAGTGAACAATGCCGTAGTCGCCATACAAATTAAGGCCACCGAAGCATTGGCGAGCTTGATAGAGCCGTAAAAGCACACCCAATGACTGCCGACCAGTACACCGATGCCCATAAATTGCAAAATTTGTTGGTACGAAAGGCGGGTAAAAATGCTACGGACTTGCATCAAGAAAACAATACTGATGCAAGTCAGCAAGACCCGCCACCACACAATACTGATGGCAGGCAATTGAATTAATGCACCTAAAATAGCCGTAAATCCAAACAATAGGACGGCCAAGTGCATTTCTAAATAGGCTCTAGTTGTTTTATTCAAAGTGAAATAGGCGTTATGAATTCGGAGGTATTATGTACCTGCCTAGTTTATGCTTTTCTTACGAATCTATGATTGGACTAGCCAGTAGTACTGCTCTGAATGTGTGAGCAAGTTTCAAACAAAGGAATAAAAATCTTAGCAGTTTCTGTATCTTTGCAGCACTCAATCGAACAATAGATATTAAAATACTATGGAAATTAAAGTAGGTGATCAAGCACCAGAATTTACATTGACCTCTGACCAAAAAGAACAAATCAGTCTAGCAGACTACCAAGGTAAAAATGTTGTCTTGCTATTTTTTCCGTTGGCTTTCACGGGTGTCTGTACCGATGAACTATGTGCAGTACGCGATGATATAGGAACTTATGATGGTCTAGATGCTCAAATTTTAGCGGTATCTGTGGATTCTCCCTTTACGTTGGAGGCATTCAAAAACCAGCAAAACTACAGCTTCCCTTTACTCTCTGACTTCAATAAAGAGACGTCAAATGCCTACGGTGCCATCTACGAAGATTTTGTAATGGGCATGAAAGGCGTTTCCAAACGAGCGGCCTTTGTGATTGATAAAAAAGGCGTAGTACGCTACGCAGAAGTTTTGCAAAATGCTGGAGAATTGCCTAATTTTGAAGATGTAAAAGCCACTTTGGCGCGCTTGAATTGATGGAAATTAACAAACAAATTATGCGAATAGCATATTGGATAAAAAATAGTGTGGAAGTAGAAGAAGATATTGATGTGGACATTGATATCTTGCTGGAAGAAATTGCAGAAGAAGATATTGGTTCGGGCGACATAGCAGAACTGCTTATCTATAACGACGAAGTGAATACTTTTGATTGGGTGATTCGTTGCCTGATGGAAATATTGAAATATCCTGCGGCACAAGCTGAGCAATTGACGATGTTGATTCACTTCAAAGGGAAAGCGACTGTAAAAACTGCTCCTCGCAGCGAACTACGCCCTATAAAAGAAGCGCTGATTGATCGTGGTCTGTCTGCTGTGATTGAAGGCGGCAGTGAGGATTGAAAGCATGTCTAGGTTAATGATTTTTAAGGCAGGGGCAAAAGATTTTTGAAACCTGTCTGCTGCGCAACAAGGCAGGTTTGAAATATTGATGAAAATAAAATCATCAATCGGTAGTCATCAATCAAATAAATCATACATCTGCAATACAAGGCAAAACTAGGCAGATGTATGATTGATGATTGCCGATCATGCCAGAGGCGGACAAGTTTTATTTGATTTATGATTTAACAAAATCCTTAAATCAACAGTATTGCACTTATTGGATATATCACACAATCCTATCATTTTCTTTGAATTACTTACCAAAGATGTTTACTTTTGCGGTTCTAAAAAATTGAGTGGCAGTACTTTTTGAATACTCAGAAAAAATATTCTTTTAACGCTTTCTTCAAAGCATTGATAACGAATGTTTTGCATCTGGTATCTAAAATATTTCTGCTCGCTCAGATAAGAACAAATAAAAAACTAGGTTTCCGAGTAATTTACACCTAATAAACAGCGTCTTATCTCAATCTTAGTCAAATAAAATTAAGTG
>JBCCRX010000172.1:0-13172 GCA_039201015.1 Bacteroidota bacterium
CCCAAATTTTTAAGAATTATCGCGAACTAATACAAGGCGCGAAGAGGGAAGATAGCCTGTGTTACCTGACTGATGAGCAAGGCAGTAGTAGTTTGGGAGAAAATTAAAAATGGGTAGGTTATTTTTTACATGTTCCCTTATTCTAAAATTCCTTCACGAACCATTGTTACCTATGGATATCTATAAAAATCATTCACTAAAAGATTACAACACTTTTGGTATAAATGTGCGTGCCTCCCTTTTTGCGAAAGTGTACAGTATGGATGAATTGAGGATGCTGCTATTGGGTTACAAAAACAAAAGAAAATTAGTTTTGGGTGGTGGCAGCAATGTGCTGCTGACGAAAGACATAGACCATTTGGTGATCTTTAACTCTATCAAAGGTTTCGAGCTAGTGAGAGAATATGACAATGAATCTATTGTCAAAGTGGGTAGCGGCGAAAATTGGCATGAATTTGTGTTGAAATGCTTAAAGTATAATTTAGGTGGCGTAGAAAATCTTTCGCTTATTCCTGGAACAGTTGGTGCTGCTCCGATACAAAATATTGGTGCTTATGGCGTAGAATTGAAAGACGTGTTTGAACGACTAGAAGCGGTAGAATTAGCAACAGGAAAGCGGTATATCTTCGATCGAGCAGCCTGTAAGTTTGCTTATAGAGATAGCATCTTTAAGGGAGATTTGAAAGGTAAATTTTTCATTACCTCGGTTTACTTTAAGCTTAGTAAGCAGCATGACATTAACATCTCTTATGGTGCTATCCATGAGGTATTGAAAGCCAAAGGTCGAACTGCTTCCGAGATCAGCATACAAGATGTTAGCGAAGCTGTCATTGCAATTCGGCAAAAAAAACTACCCGATCCCAAAGTCTTAGGCAATTCAGGCAGTTTTTTTAAAAATCCAGAAATCACGCTTGCTCAATTTCAAGAATTACACCAGCAATTTCCTGAAATCGTTCATTATCCCTTACCCACTGGAAAAATTAAAATTCCAGCAGGATGGCTGATCGAACAATGTGGGTGGAAAGGAAAACGAGTTGGCAATACGGGTGCATACAAAAAACAAGCACTCGTCTTGGTGAATTACGGCGGTGCAAGTGGACAGGAAGTCTATCAACTTGCTCAAAAAATTGCTGCTTCTGTAGAAGAGAAGTTTGGTATTCAAATTGTTCCAGAAGTGAATGTGATTTGATTCCTTGGTGTCATATTGGGATGGATGCATCAGCCAGAGGCAGATAAGTTTTCAAAATATCGCAACTCAGATTTGCTAGATTCTAAAAAATCGGCTACAAGTCTAATGTTGAGGGCACTCCGAAGAGTAGAATTGTGCCTTATCATTTACTTAAATTTGTCAAATTGTCCCATTTTTTGGGTTCTATATCGCTAATTATATCTAAAATAAGATGCTAAAAAAACTAAGTACATGCTCCAAATTTGCAGCACTGCACCTAGCTTATACATTAACAATCGGGTAGCTTCTCGGTGGCTTTCAGCTCTTGGCGATAATTCATTGAGTATGCGAATTATGGGTAGAAAAAGATATTCTTTTGAGTTTGAAAATCAACTTATAGCGTTCAAGGATTGTGCTTCAAAGTGAAGTTTCGATCTTTTTAAGTTAAGTTAATGAGATGACTTTGAGGTCATCCCATTAACTATAGCCCAACAGCCCAACTAGCCTACTCGTAATTCGTATTAGCTGCTAATAGCCAACAGCCTATTTATCCCACCAAACTCTACTAAAGATAGTAACCTCCGCAGGCGAAGGTACATTGGCGTTCAAATCGTATTCGGTCTGTGGATAAGGTAAACGTCTTGGCACTTGTGTACCTGAATTGGGTGTCAATTCTGGAATCCCTGTTCTTCTCCAATCATTGAACGTCTCTGCTTGCATGAAAAGCGCGATGTACTTTTGCGTCATAATGTTTTCCAATGTCGCGTCTGCTACACTTGCTTGAGCGACATAATCCTCATATCCGTCCACGCCTGCTTCTTCAAAGGAAGAACGAATCGCTTCTAAATAAGCTGTCATCGGATCGCTTCCAGTCTGCAAAAGTGCTTCCGCTTCTATGAACTTCATTTCTGTATAAGTCATCAAAGGGGTTTGACGATCTCTCACGAAGATCGGATGACCAGGAACATCCATTGGCGCGCCATAAGTAGCCACTCGAGGATCATTTAAACTTTCTAGTAGCGCGACATAGTTCGTACCTACTTCCGCATCATCTCTTTGCTCTATGTATTGATACATCGGTGCAGAACCCGTAGAAGCCGTTGTGAAAGGCAAACGGGCATCATCCGCACTACTCTCGAAGGCACCTGCCGACAGAGCATTTAATGCGTTTTGATAGTTAGCAGCATCTACTTTTGCTAAATGAATGTAAGCTCTAGCGCGAAGGCTATTCACAAACTTTAGCCAAGAAGCCGCATCACCACCGTAGAAAAAGTCGTCTGAACTCGGTGTACGAACACCAGCATCGCCCGAAAGCAATGTTTCTGCTTCATCCAGCAAAGAAAAGACCACATCGTAAATAGATTCTTGCGAATCATAGATAGGTTGTAGATTCTCTGTGCCATTAAAGGCTTCTGTGTAAGGCAAATCGCCCACTAAATCGGTAACGAATAGCATAGCATAAGCTTCTATCGCCTTCCCGATACCTGTGTAGTGAAAATCGCCATTTTCTTCCGTAAAACGCAGCATTTGGCGGTTGTCCATTAAGACACCACTATACATATTGTCTGATATCAGTGAATTAACGTCAACGGGTTGGATGCCGTAGTTTTGATAAACGGCAAACTGACGCGTTAAGCCATCAAGATGCTGTGTGTAAACACCCGTATATAAAGAGCCTTCTCCTGCGTAGGCATAGGCTAGCCTGGTTTCTATTTGTGGCAAAATCACATTGGGCGTGACCACCAAAGGATTGTTTGGATCGTTGTTAATATCCTCGAAATAATCCTCGCAAGACGATAAGCCCAGTAGCAGTATCGCCGCAGAAAGGATGATTTTTATATTTTTCATTGTTGTTATTTTAAGTATTAAGTAGTAGGTGGTAGGTACTAAGTAGTAGGTTACAGGTGATAAGTATTAAGTGATAGGTGGTAGGTATTACTTTATATTATACTTACCACCTGATACCTAGCACTTACTACTTAGTACTTATTACCTAGCTAGAAGCTCACATTCAAACCGACCGCATAAGAGCGCGTATTGGGCATTTGAAAATAATCAATGCCTTGTCCGTTGCTGCTAGAACCCACCAAAGAAGTCTCTGGATCAATGCCTTCATAAGGTGTCCAAAGCAATAAGTTACGCCCTGTAAAATTCAATCTCAAATCACTGAAAGGTGAATTTTGAAGGAGATTATTATTGAAGGTATAAGACAAGGTCGCCAAGCGCAAACGATAGAAAGAAGCATCTTGCACAAAGTGTTCCGCTACACTACCAAATCCACCGCCATTGCCTAAATACCAGTTTTCGTCTAGTGGTGCAGCTACGGTATTTGGACTGCCATCAGAAGCATTCACGCCTTCAAAAACGAAAGTAGCATTGTCGTAATCAGGAGAACCGTCGGGCAGGGTTGCATCGCGATCTTCCGTCAATTCACTCATACCAAAGAAAGTCAATGCACCTTGCGTACCGTTCCACATATCACCTCCTTCTTTGATGTCGAATAGGAAGGACAAAGTCAAGTCTTTATAGCGAATTGTATTATTAATACCCAATAAGAAATCTGGATTTGGATTGCCCAAAATTCGAGTAGTTGGATCAACCAGCGGATAACCAAAATTGGCACTAGTTGGATCATCATCAATGACCAATGCACCGTCTGGATTGTAAGGGTTATCTGGATTGAAAGTATTGTTTGCATCATTTACTCTTTGGAACGCACCACCAAAAAATTGTCCGTATTCAAATTTCTCTCCCGTAATTGGATCGGGTGCGAAATTATAAATACCAGAACCTGTGAATCCATCCAAATACTGATTCTGCACACCTTCTGCTAGGCTTTCAATCACCGTTTCCCAAGCACTAAAATTGATGCCGATGTCCCAAGAAAAGTCTTGTGTTTGTACGGGCGATAGATTCAAGACCACTTCGACACCTTCTGTAGATAATTCACCCGAGTTCAAAGTCGCTCTTTGGAAACCCGTCATTCTGGATACAGGCACATTTAGGATTTGATCTTTGGATTGCCTAGTATAGTACGTCAAATCCAAACCAATCCTATTGTTCAAGAATCTTAAGTCCAAACCAAACTCTATATCCGTTGTTCTGGAAGGCACTAGGGTTTGGCTACCTTGACGAGGGAAGTAAGTAAAACCACTTTGTCCATTGAATGGGAATCCAATACCATTGGTCCAACCATCATTCAAAGAATAAATAAAACCTGGCTGAGCTGGAACGATGAAAGTCGTACTCGTCAAATAAGCAGCCGGTGCACCACCGCCCACTTGTGCCACGGAAGCGCGCAACTTACCAAAGTTCAATACGCTGCTATTAATTAATTCGCTGAATACGAAGCTCAAAGAAGCAGAGGGATAAAATACGTCAATATCGCCTGCATTGAACTCAATACTTGGATCAATTAAAGTAGAAATCCAGTCATTTCTGCCCGTTAAAGTCAAGTACAGAAAGTTTTTGTAACCAAAGTCCAAGCTGCCAAAAAGAGAAGCCGTTCGCTGTCGGTCGAGCGTATTCACATCCAGCTTGGAAGCGGTATTGTTCAATTCTCTAAAGCCAGAGAAGTTCAAACCATCGCCTTGTGTGTAGAAGTTTTCTTCATTGTAGCCATAAAGGTTTGCACCCAAATTATAGCTTAGACTGAAGTCATCTAATAGATTACCAGAGCCATTCAAGTTCAAGTAAAGATCGTAATTGATGAAATCGTACACGTCTCGAATCACTTGCCCCGCAGGAATGGTACGCGAACCAATTTCAAACTCTTGTCTGCGTACATCAGAGTAAAAGTCCGTCCCTAAAGTTGTACTCAAAACCGCCCATTGATTAAAGTCATAAGCCAAGCGAATATTGCCGTACATACGGTTTACTTCATCGAAGTAAGGATTGTTGTTAACGATCCAAAATGGGTTATCGTAGCCGCCACCACCGCGATAGTTTCTCTGCGAACCATCCGCGAAAGTGTAAGACGCAACTTCATCTTCTGGATTGTCAAATCCATTGGAGTTGTCGAAAGAAATCGGTGTACGGAAAAGCCCCAAATTGTAGCCAGAAGTATTAGAACCTTGTTGGATTCTTCTACCATTTGTTTTGACGTAATTGATAGAAGTAGTGGCTTTCAGTTTACCATCCAAGAAATCTGCACTGCCCGAAATACCAACATTGAAGCGTTCAAAAGTATTTTTCGGAACGATGCCCTCTTCAGTAGAATGTCCAATGGAAAGACGATAGCTCGCCATCTCGTTTCCGCCCGTCATCGCGAGGTTGTTGTTCCAGCGAATACCTCTTTGGTAGGCATCCTCAAAATTGTCGTAAGGAGAAAATGGCGTTTGTGCATTGGGATCGCTTTGTCCGACAATTCGACCATTTCGATCATATTGATAATCCGCGCCGTCCCAAAATAGCGTATCTCTATTGGGTCCCCAACTCGCCAAAAATCCAGTTTCTGGACCGAGCCAAGTGCCGCCAATGCCTTGTACATATTGGTTCTGCAATTCAGGTAATCTATTCACTTCCGATACGGTGAAAGTCGTGTTGTAGGTGATCTTAGACCTTTGTCCCTTCGCCCCTTTTTTGGTAGTAATCAAAACAACCCCACGCGCGCCTTCTACACCATAAAGTGCCGTTGCCGCCGCGCCTTTCAGCACCGTTACAGACTCAATATCATTCGGATTGATGTCCATGGCACGATTGGAATAGGCAACACCGTTGAGGGTACGTTCAGTGCTATTTTCTTGATTATCCACTCGGATACCATCCACTACGATTAAGGCTTCATTGTTGCCATTGAAAGAGGTTTGTCCCCTCAAAACGATTCGAGTAGAACCACCCGCCGAACCAGAAGCTGTCGTGATTTGCACGCCTGCTGCTTTTCCTGCTAGGGCTTCCAGTGCACCTACAGTATTGGCGGAGTTGATTTCCTCACCACCGACTTCTTGCACTGCGTAGCCGAGTGCTTTTTCATCGCGCCTGATACCAAGTGCAGTAACAACTGCTGCTTCCAATATTACGCCTTCCTCCATCGTGACGTCAAGGATGTTGGATGCGCCTAATTCGACTTCTTTGGTAGCGTAACCTGTGTAGCTAAATAAGAGTGTGTTTTGTTCGTCTTGAACGACGATGGAGTACTGACCATCAATATCGGTGACTGTGCCAGAGGTCGTTCCTTTCACGACGACGCTCGCTCCGATAAGTGGGTCTCCAGATGCTGCTGTGACTGTACCAGTGACTGTTCTTTGTGCCAATAAGTTACTCAAAGACAATAGTACGGCAGCAGTAAGAAGAGCAAAATGCTTCATACTGAGCAATTTTTAATTAAACAATCGAGTATATAAACAGACAGGGAAGGCGCAGCAAGACACGTTGTGAGCTTCAATCGAGTAACTTCCAAAATGTTCTTTCTACACTTTACCTATCATCACGACTACAAAACGATACAGGTATAGATACGCTGCCTCTTCGCATTTTTTTTTGTTAAGAGCTCGTTAAATAGAAGTCTGATTAAAGATATAATATATTGATTAACAGTGATTTGCTCTAAAAATATTAATCTGAAAATATTTTTTTATCCACAAGATTTCAATGATCTAGGAAAGCTTATCTCTTTCACTTTGAAATTTTTTGGACTTAAAGTTACTATTCTCATTTGCCTAACATAGCTTACCTAATTAGTAGTCCTCCACATTCATCAGCTTATTTCTATCTATGGCTTAGTTTTTATGACTAATTATTTTTACAATTTTTGAGTAGATTTTTTACTCGAAAAATAATTATATTATTCATTCAATAAATCATAGAAATTGCGTGTATGTACTGTTAAAAACTAATGCTGTCTGATCTACAGCAGTAGTCCGTGCAATTTTTGACTACAAAGGACACAACAGCCTCATGCCTCACGCCTGAGGCGGATACGGTGAGGCGGTCAAGGAGAGTACAAAAAATTGATATCCAAAGAGTTGCACTTTCACCAGCAATTTCTTATTTATGATTTAGAAATGTCATTTTTGCGGTTCTGAATGATTTCATTTGGTCAGCATTACTTATGGGAGCTCACGTTTATCTTCGAGTCATATGGGCGTCACGCCTAAAGCGTGATTACTTATCTGCGTAACATCAGTTATTTACGCTTACTGCCGAATAATACATTCACACCAATTTGTACATCACTAATTTCGTGTTTTTTCCAGTTGAGAAGGTGATATAAATTATTACTGATAAAAAATACTTGAAAAGGTCTTAGATACCAAACAAAGCTCGCACCAATTTGATTGATATGATGCTCGTAGATGCTGTAACTCAGACCAAAACGAATCAAATCATTGGGCTGAAAACGAGTGAGTAGAGATATAGCAGGAGAAAAGCGATCTTGAAACCATTCGCCGTAAAGTACTGCCGATAGTTGCCAATTTTCTGAAGGTAAATAACTGACTTGTCCATAAACCTTGGGGAAAAGTCTAGTTGTCAGGGTAGCTTCTTTTTCTTCGACTTCAAAAAGCTGACGCAAGCTGTCGGTCATCGCCTCAAAGCTGCTCATTCCTTCCAAATAGTCCTCCATAAAATCAAAAGGAGTATCAGAAAACACGCCTTCAAAACTGTAGCTATTTATCTCCTTTTTCCAAAATACCTGACCTAAATCAAGGATACTCATACCCACTTGCCATTGCTCCATTTTGGCATGAATCCCCAGATCAAAAGCGTAGCCGAAGTTGCGACTGAACCAGTCTCGGAAATTTCTTTGAGGCATCAAATTAAATTCCAAATTCCCAATGTTGTCTTGTTCTAGAAACGCACTCGTATTCAATTGATAATCAGCGTATAGCTGTCTTTCTTGAATCCGTATATCGTTGCGCTCCGTGCCGACATAATCTATTCCATTCAGTAGTTTAAAACGAATGCCTATTTGTAGCGCATCCTCTAGTTGTTTCGCAAAAGTTACGCCCAATTCGTGATAAGATAAAAGCTGAATCTGATGATTTAAAGTAGCGGATGCAGGCACGCTTTCCCAAATACTTTGGATCAGTGCTTTTGGGTATTGAAAATAAGCATCTACATAGATAAGGTGATGTATCGTCCAGTGTGTTTCCTGCTCCGTCTGGAAGGTGAGGGCAAAACTTTCGATTTGTGCTAAGTTTCGGATTTCATTCTTCGAAGATAATCGGTTGATTTGATCCACAATTCGCCATTCGTTTCCATTAGTAGAAGCAGGCGCAATAATTCGATTTAAGGGAAGTGGATTCGTGCGAAACTGATTGTAAACATTGGGTAAGCTTACTGACCATTTTGTATCCGATAAATAAGCTGGATTCAAACGTCTGCTTTGGTTGAGGTCGAAAAGAGCGTACTGATGAAGCTGTTGTTGAGCAAACGAAAAAAAAGGCAAGGCAAAGGGTAAAAGAAATGCAAACAGCTTTAAATGTTTCACGATGCCTTAGTAAAATTGAGAATTGAAAATTATAAATTGAAATGGTAGAATCGCTTGAGCAATTCTACCATTTTTCTGTATTAACAGATAGATACAAGAATTTGACATCTATATCTGACGTCTGTCCGCTCTATTCTGTCTTCTCCTCTACATTTGTTCCAAACCAACTACAAAACCTTTGATGCGATGTTTGCGCTGTAGATTTTTCTTATAGTTTTCAGCGGCTGCTTCTGTTTCAAACTGTCCTAAGATAACTTTGTAGCTAGAGCTTCCGTCAGCCGTGGGCTCAATATTAACCAAAATATCATCAAACCATTTTGCTTGCAAATCCGCAATTTGTTTCATCACATTGTCGTAGCTGCTGTAGCTAGCCACTTGCACCCCAAATCCCTTTTTCTCAGGCTGCATCAACTGAATTTTATAAAGACCATATTTCTTGTAGTTGCCCCTTACCATTTTTGCTTCTGCGATGCCCGCACTCGTTTCAGTACTTGCCCCTTTCTCGGTCATGGTGGTTTTTGAAGTGGTCACTGGTCTTGCTACGGTTTTTTCCGTCACTGGCTTGGGCACACTACTATCATTATACACCGCAGGACGATTCGTGGTACTTGGCGCGCTCGTCGTCGTTGTTGGTTTCGTGCTCACTCCTTTGGGCGTTGCATTTTTGTTGTTCGCTACTGTCACTGCTTTTCCTTGCCCCACTATGTCTAGTTTCACCTGTACTTCTCCTGACGAAATAATATCCAATTGTTGGGCGGCCTTTCTGGACAAATCAGTAATGCGACCTTTGATGAAAGGACCTCTATCATTGATGCGGACTACGACCGATTTTTTATTATCCAAACGCGTCACTTTGACCATTGTACCGAAAGGAAAGGTGTTGTGGGAAGCGGTCATTTCATTCTTATTGTACAATTCTCCGCTGGCAGTTTTTAGCCCTTGAAAGCTATCGGCGTAGAAAGAAGCACGCCCATATTCTTGGGCAGTCATGCTGGCAGTCAAAAATAAGGAGAAAAGGAAAGCATATATTTTCATATCTAATCTTTTAATTTTCAAGTGATTAATAAATTTCAAAGCTAGGTTTAATTGATTAAAGAACCAATTTTGAAGGAACAAATTGTGTGAAAACTAGAAATAATGAATAATCGCTACGAGCATTCCTACACGCCATACAACAAATACGCCTTCCGCATGTTCCCGTAGGTCTTCAAATCTTCTGCCCAACTGGCTCGAATTTCTGCCTCGCTTTTTCCTGACTCAATCTGTTGCCGCAATTGGTCTGTTCCTGCTAAATTGGTGAAAAATTTATTGAAGAAATCATTCTTGTCTGGAAAATTGTGATAGAAACCGATCAAATGACTCAAATCCAATTGCTTTTTGCGCTGCAATTGTCGGATAGGAGCATCTACTAAGCTGTAACCTTTGCACAATTGATCTTCGTGCAATGGGTATTTGGCACCAGGCATGGGCATGGGCTTAAATTCGTGGTTGCCAAATGGATAGGCAGGATGTCCATACACTTGAAATTGGGTACTTGTACCGCGTCCGACACTCACACTCGTACCTTCAAAAAAACAAAGCGAAGGATATAGATAAACCGAACGGATATTGGGCAAATTGGGAGAAGGTTTGATGGGTAATTCGTAGAATTTTTTGTGGTCGTAGTTTTTACAAAGCACAACATCTAATTTACACTTTTTACCACCCGCTAGCCAACCTTCTCCATTAATCATTTGCGCATATTCGCCTACTGTCATGCCATGTACTACGGGCACAGGATGCAAACCGACAAAAGAACTAAAGCCTTTTTTTAGAACAGGCCCGTCAATGTAATGTCCGTTTGGATTGGGGCGGTCCAGTACCATGAAAGCAACATCATTCTCTGCACAAGCCTCCATGACGTAGTGCATCGAAGAAATGTAGGTATAAAAACGCGCACCCACATCTTGGATATCAAAGACCACAATGTCGATATCAGCTAGGTCTTCCTTGCTGGGCTTTTTCTTTTTGCCATAAATAGAAAGGATCGGAATGCCTGTTTTGGCATCTTTGCCGTCGGTGATTTTTGCGCCTGCATCCGCTTCTCCTCGAAAACCATGTTCGGGTGCAAGAATAGCTTTGATATTGATGCCCAATTGGTGCAAACTATCTACCAAATGAGTATTACCGATCATGGAAGTTTGATTGACGAGCAAGGCAACGGATTTGTTGCGCAGCATCGGTAGGTATTGTTGCAATTGTGCCGCACCCGTCGTGATTTTTTCTGTATCAAAAAACTTTTTGCTGTAAGCCACTCTAGCCGTACCACAATTAATGGTAGCAAGGAAGAGGACAGCAACAATGATCTTGAGCCTGACCTTCATTTTGTTTCATTTATTCACAAACTATAAAAGGAGTTAGCTATCGGCTCTTTTCTTTGTGTAGCAACTGGCTTCTAGCTAACTTTCTATTATTCAGACGAATCTTTTAAATTAAGGGTTCGTCTTCGGCTCAATTTTATAAAATTTTTAGGAGATTATCGTAAGATTATCAAAATTATATTGGTTTGATCTGCAATTGCAGACGTTCTTGCCACAATCACGATTGAATTAATTATTAACTGATGTTACGCAAAACACCAAATCGTAAATGACACAAAGTGCCACTTGTTTACAAATCGTCGGCTGTCGAAGCCGACGATTTGTAGGAAAATTCTTTCAGGAGCGAGCCATATTTGAGCTTTCAGCTCAAATATGGCTCGTTCCGAAAGAATTTGCATGAATTAGAGTGGCTTCGACGGCCACTCTAATTCAAAACACGCCAATCTCAGAGATTAGCGAATAATATAGACTAAGGTACTACTTGCGTAACATGAGTTATTAAGGATGTGCCGCCACCCAAACTTCACCGTCTTCAAAAATTTCTTTTTTCCAAATTGGGACGCGCTCTTTTAAGGCATCAATCGCAAATCGGCAAGCTTCAAAAGCTGCTTTTCGGTGAGGGGTTGCGACTGCGATGATTACTGCTATTTCACCGATTTGCAGCATCCCTGTTCGGTGGTGAATGCACATTTTTTCGGCTTTCCATTGTGCTTGTGCTTGCACTGCAATTTTTCGCATTTCGCGAATTGCCATTGGCGCATAGGCTTCAAAAATCAATCGAAGGACTTTTCTACCACTTGTTTGATTGCGCACCGTTCCAATAAAGACCGAAGTACCTCCTGCGGATTCGTGAGCAACCGCAGCGTAGCAAGCAGCTACATCTAGTGGGCTTTCTTTTAACTGTATATCTAGCACTTTGAAGTATTTGTACTCCATTTGGGATAGTAAAATAGTTTTTACTTGATCTAATAATTTGACGAATCACTTTCACTAGATTACCAGGTCATTAGATCACCGAAAAATAAATCTACTTCACTCCTATACACTTTTTAATTCACATGTATGATGAATAAATTTTTTCTGTGAGAAAATTCAAGAAGTCCTTTGGGCAGAAGGCCCTTTTTGTAAATTTTTATGCAATAAGAATTTCCAAAAAAAGTGTACAGTAGTGAATAAATCTGCATCTTTCAGTGCTAAATTTTGACTACTTATTGCTGCTGCTTCACCACACGCGCCACGCGATCTTCTCCATCCGCCAAAACCATTTTAATGTAATAAACGCCTTGCTTCAAATCGGACATATCCATTCGTAGATCGGCAGTATTCGGATTGATGCGCATTAAAGTTTTGCCTGCGGTGTCGATCAGTTCAATGTCTTCATCCGTATCCAAACCTTCGTCATCTAAGGCAATGACACTAGGTTGCACATTTTCTGAAAGTACGATGCTCGGACGACTCAGTTGTAAGTCAATATTTTGTATAGAAGAATACAAATATTGACCATCATTGCGCACGGCTTTAATGCGATATTGCAATTGATCGCTGCTCGGACTATCTTCATCCAGATGCAGATAAGTACTACCGATACCGCTCTCTCCTATGGCAGTGAGCCAAGCAATTTTTTGAAAATTTTTCCCGTCAATGGATCGCTGTAGTTCGTAGCCCGCTACGGCGTCTTCTGCCTGCACTTCCCAAAACAATTCTACGGCATCCGACAGTACATCTGCGCTGAACTGTATTGCGTTGGAGGCGTGATCTTCATTGTTTTCTATCCAATGATTAGAAGATTTGTTATGGTTGACGCTTTTTGCGTGGGTTTGTTGTGCAGAAATGGAAACACTCCATGTACAAATTAAAAAAGTGGATAAAAGTGTAGCAGTTAATCTCATGTACGGCAAGTTTAAGAAATTAGTAAACAATTGAGGCCCAAACTTTTATCACTGGAGAAGGTGTAAGTTTTCTCTATTTCATAGTATTTTTCTCAGAATGCTTTCTGGACTTTGCTATAAAGAAAAGCAGAAATGTTGAGAAATGAAAATGGAAAAAGCAATATTTTTATTTTTTTACTAAAAAATTTTGGCTCATCGGTGAATTTTGTGGAATAGAAGAAAAGTGGCATAAAATTGTGCAAAGGTTTACCTTTGGGAAATGGAATCAAAAGAGTTATACGAGACCCTATTAGCATTGCCTTTATTAAGCGTAACAGGCGTAAAAA
>JBCCRX010000173.1:0-13151 GCA_039201015.1 Bacteroidota bacterium
AAGGGTGAAAAGCATCAAAAATTAGAGATTTTTGATGCTTTTCACCCTTAAGAACCCCTTGGAGCAACCAAAAAATCCACCTTAAAAGATTTTTTGGTTGCGACTCCATGTATGTCGATTTTATTTTTTAATTGATACTAAACTTCAAATAGCTGCATAAAATGGTGAGCAATTGTTTGCTAAACAGATCAACATTATAAATAGATTTGTCCGCTTTAGACGCGATCAACAAAGATTAGATTGCTTGCGATTGCTTTGAGCAGAAAGAAGTGCTATAATTGGATTTATCTATGTGTTTTTAGTAGATAATTCCAAATATAGCATCTATATTTGGAATTATCTGTCGAATCTATTTAAACAGCAATGATTGGAAGAAAAGAGGAACAAGAAAAAATCAGAGGGCTATTGCAGTCCGAACGTTCTGAATTTTTGGCAGTAACGGGACGCCGAAGGGTAGGTAAAACCTTCTTGATAGACGAAAGTTTGCGTTCCCACTGTTGCTTCAATATGACAGGCATCCAAAATGGGAATTTACGAGCACAAATCGTTAACTTTAACATCAAACTATCGGAATATGACGGCAGTTTTACACCACAAAGTGCGGACAACTGGCAAATGGCTTTTCTACAACTCAAAGCCTATTTGAAGACCTTAAATACTACCCAAAAACAAGTGATTTTCATAGACGAACTGCCTTGGGTATATACACCTCGTTCTGGTTTTGTGCAAATGCTTGCTCACTTTTGGAATGACTATTTGTCAAAAGAAAAACATTTCCTATTAGTTATTTGTGGCTCGGCAACTTCTTGGATTACCCAAAAAATCATCAACGATCAGGGAGGACTTCACAATCGCGTCACCGAAATCATCCACCTTTCACCATTTTCACTTTCCGAAACTCATGATTTTATCAAAGCCAAAGGCATGCGCTTAAGCATACAAGAAGTAACGCGCATTTATATGTCACTCGGTGGCATTCCTTTTTATCTGGAAAATTTACGGAAAGGAGAAAGTTTTGCGGCATTCATAGAACGTACTTGCTTTGACCCTAGAGGAATTTTAAGGAATGAATACCAAAATTTATACCAAGCCCTTTTCAATAATTCTGAAGTTCATCAATCCATTGTTGCGACCTTGGCAGCACATCCACAGGGTCTAGAACGCTCCAAATTGCTCAAAGCCAATAATACGACGGCGACGGGCACTTATCAAAGAGCCATTCAAGAATTGATCGTTTCTGATTTTGTAGTCGAAACCCTTCCTTTTGGTAAGAAAAAAAGAGGTAGCCTTTACCGCTTGAGCGATGAATATTCTATTTTCTATCATCGCTTCATCAAGAACAATCGAAAATACACGCCAGGTGTTTGGCAACAACTTGCTGCTGGTCAAGCCTATAAAATTTGGGCGGGCTATGCTTTTGAAATGCTTTGTTATAAACACATTGCAGCAATCAAAAAGGCACTTGGTATTGCTGCTGTTTACACCGAAATTTCTGCTTTGCGAGTGGCTAGCCACGAAGATCAAGAAGGTTTTCAAATAGATTTAATTATTGATCGCCAAGACCACCGTATTAATCTTTGCGAAATTAAATTTCATGCTGCGCCTTTTACGATCTCAAAAAAATATTATCATGCGCTAGTCACTAAAAGACAGCGTTTCCTAGAATATACGCATACCAAAAAGCAAATTTTTCTTACTTTTATTAGCAATCATGGACTGGTGCAAAATGAATATGCACAAGAAATTATGGATACGGAGGTACGTCTGGAGGAAATAATTAGCAACTGAAATCAAAACCAACTCAAATAAAAATAGATGAAACTAAAATTCTGCGGCGCAGCCAGAGCAGTGACAGGCAGTTCCCACTTGATTACCTTAGACGACGGCTTTACGATTCTGCTAGATTGTGGTCTTTATCAAGGACACAACAAAGCGATGAAAGACTTCAATAGCACTTGGCTGTTTGCGCCCGAGCGACTGGATTGTGTCGTTTTATCGCATGGACATATTGATCACAGCGGACGGCTGCCGAAGTTGCACAAAGACGGTTTCAGGGGTTCAATTTACAGCACCCACGCCACGCGCAGCCTTTGTTCCATTATGCTGGTGGATAGTGCCAATATACAAGAACGCGATGCGGCTTATTACAATAAAAAAAAGCACAAACAAGGCAAAACCAGCGAACTGCGTGAGCCACTTTACACCATAGAAGACGCCAATGCAGTGATGAATCAATTCGTGGGAGTAGGCTACGAAAATTGGGTGCAAATACATCCGCAAGTGAAGGTGCTTTTTAGAGATGCAGGACATATTTTGGGAAGTGCTAGTGTACTGCTGGAAATTCAAGAAAAGGGAGGCGCTCGACGCATCGGATTCACGGGAGATATTGGTCGCCCAAACCGTCCTATTTTGCGTGATCCCTTGCCGATGAAGGAAGTAGATTATTTGATTTGTGAATCAACTTATGGCGATAAAGAACACGAAGCACCACCTGCGGAAAGCGAACATTTTTTACGCATCATTCGAGAAACGCTTTTGGAGAAAAAAGGCAAGCTGATCATTCCTGCTTTTAGTATCGGAAGAACACAAGAAATTGTTCACCTCTTGGATCGCTTGGAAAATGAAAAGCTTTTGCCACATTTTCCCGTCTATGTCGATAGTCCACTAGCGGTGAATGCGACGATGATATATGGCTCACATCCAGAGTGTTATGACCGAGCCTTGAATCAATATTTACTCACCGATCCAAACCCTTTTGGCTTCAATGGCTTAATTTATAATCGAGATGTGGAGGTATCGAAATCTCTGAATCAATCTACTGAGCCTTGTATCATTATCAGTTCTTCTGGCATGATGAATGCGGGACGTGTGAAGCATCATTTATCTAATAATGTAAGTCAGAAGAAAAATACATTGCTCATTGTCGGCTATTGTTCACCAGATACGCCTGGTGGTAAACTGCGTGCTGGTGCAGAAGAAATCCGTTTGTTTGGCGAAAATAAACCTGTAAAAATGGATGTAGAAATAATGGATTCTTTTTCCGCTCACGCAGATCGAACAGAACTTTTGGACTTTATCAAAAATCAAAATAAATTGCAGAAACTATTTCTAGTACATGGCACTCACGAACGCCAGAAAAGTTTCAAAGATTACATTGCCAATGCTGGATTTGAGGAGGTGGAAATTCCTGTTTTGGGGCAGGAGTATGTGTTGTAGAGAAAGCTGAATTTGGAAGCAACCATAGCTTTAAAAAGCTTGTTGTTCTTCTTTTAATCAAAATCACTTGTACCAACGTGAAAGAAAAACTTGCCGCTTTTGAACGCCTGCTGATTATCATGGATGAACTTCGAGAAAAATGTCCGTGGGATAGAAAGCAGACCTTCCAATCTCTACGCAATCTGACGATAGAAGAAACCTACGAATTGGCGGATGCGCTGCTGGAAGAGGATGTAGCAGGCATCAAAGAAGAACTGGGTGATTTGATGCTGCATCTGATCTTTTATGCCAAAATAGCAGACGAACAAGAGGCTTTTGATATCGCAGATGCACTCAACGAAGTTTGTGATAAACTGATTAAACGCCACCCACATATTTATGGTGATGTAACAGTAAAGGACGAAGAGGAAGTCAAGCAAAATTGGGAGCAACTGAAGCTGAAAGAAGGAAAAAAATCGGTGCTGGGGGGCGTTCCTAAATCTTTGCCCGCTATGGTGAAAGCTTACCGAATGCAAGAAAAGACCAAACAAGTTGGTTTTGAGTGGGAAAATGCAGCACAAGTTTGGGAAAAAGTGGAGGAAGAAATGGCAGAATTTAAGGAAGCAATGGAAAATGATGCCTCACAACTGGAAAAGGAATTAGAATTTGGCGATGTCCTTTTTTCTTTGATTAATTATGCACGCTTCAATAACATAGAACCCGAAACGGCACTGGAACGTGTGAACCAGAAGTTCAAAAGGCGATTTGAGTATATTGAAGCGAATGCACCAAAAGCACTACAAGAGATGAGCCTAGAGGAAATGGATATGCTATGGGAAGCTTCTAAAAGAAGAGAATCCTAAAAACCCAATTTTCTCCTCTGAAAAACTTACCTTTGCATCGCTTTTTCTCAAGCATTATTTTTTTGATGAGTTTAGGGGTGTGTACAAGCAAATAAGTGTCAATAAGGATACAATATTTGGCAGAAGAGCCATGCTGGTACGGTTTTTGACTACTTTTGATGAAGAGAACTGACAAGTTTACCTACTCGCTTGATATTGTTCTTTGAAAGGAAAATATCAACTACTCTCATCGTTTTGATAAACTTGTAAGAAAACCTCAAACTATCAGATTGTGTTTAAGTGAATGAATAATTCAGTTGATGTAGTTAGCTTTAAACTTTGTGTATTGATCAAGCGCTTATTCTGATAGTAAATAAAGCGGTAAGTCTCAGGCACAAAACTGACTAAAAGCCAATTGCTAACTTCATCACACAAAAGCAAACGCTAAAACCATTGATGAACCAGACCGTTAATAAGAGATATGAAGAAAATTCGATTAGATATAGTAGCCCTTTCTCACAGTGTCACACAATCTCACAACTACGCAGTCGTCTTAGGAGAACAGCAAGGTTCGAGGCGCCTACCGATTGTGATTGGCGGCTTCGAGGCACAGGCAATTGCAGTGGCGATGGAGCGAATGACTCCCAATCGTCCTTTGACGCATGATCTATTTAAAAATGTACTAGTGACCTTTGATGTCACGCTTGAGGAAATTATTATCAATAATCTTCAAGATGGCATTTTCTATGCAAAACTTGTTTGTCTCAAGGATGGAGAGATTATTGAAATTGACTCCAGAACATCAGATGCTTTGGCGATGGCAGTCCGTTTTGAATGCCCTATATATACTTATGAATTTATTTTAGATCGAGCAGGAGTGGTGTTGGAGGAAAGCGAGGAAGGAGAAGAAGAAGCGGTAGTTCGGCGAGCGGAAGTTTCTGCGGTCAAAAGATTGTCTTCTTATTCTGTTGAGGAATTAAAGCAAATGCTAGAAGAAGTACTTGCTAACGAAGACTACGAGCGTGCTGCTGAAATTAGGGATGAAATCAATCGGCAGAGCCAGCAATAATGGCTAGAGATTATAGGTGATAAGAGGAAAGTAAGGCTCGTAAAATATTGATTATCCGTTAAATAAATTTCAAAATAAGCATTTATTCCAATTCTGCTCTCAACAACATTATCGTTTGAAATCTATTGTTTGTTGCCTTTCTGTTCTGTTCCTTCTTTTTTCTTGTGACGAAGCGGTCTATACCCCTAAGCCACGCGCCTACCCCAAGATAAATTTTCCAGTGCGCACCTACCAACAATTCGAGCTATTGCAATGCGATTTTAGCTTTCAATATCCAACTTATGCCAATGTGCAGGAAGATGAAAACCGTCCTAAGGACGCGACGGCAGACTGTTGGTTTGATCTTTACATGCCAGCTTTTGACAGCCGTTTGCACTGTACATATTACGACATCGACTCAAAAGAGGAATTTGCTGACTTGTGGAATGATGGATTTGATTTGGCTAACAAGCACAATGTTCGTGCAGATTTTATAGAAGAAATGAAAATTGAGACTCCGAAAGGCGTAGGTGGTTTTGCTTTCGACATCAAAGGTCCCGCTGCTTCGCCTTTTCAGTTTTTCTTGACCGATAGCACGCAGCATTTCTTACGTGCTTCTTTGTACTTCAACACGCAAGTCCGTCAAGACTCGATGGCGCCTGTTTATGATTTCGTCATTGCAGATTTGATGAAGATGATTGAAAGTTTTGAGTGGGAGGACTGATAATTTGAAAATACAGATGGCGAGCATTGGCTGCACTTCAGAAGTCTTAGATCCTAAAAATCAGCTCTGGAGGCGATTAAGTAAATTCTATCTGCCCTCCAAACCTCCTCTGCGCGCCGAGCCGAACTGTGTACGCCTTACCGTGTCCGCCTTAGGCGTGAGGCATGAGGCGATGGCGCGCTAAACATAGTTTAAATCTGTTTGAGTACTTAAGAGCCAAATAAAAACCATAAAATGGCAATACTTCAGGCATTTCGACCAACAAAAAGAGACTTCCTACAGGCACTTTTAATGGGTGTTGTTTTTGGAGGTATTTTTGCGCTCACGATTGGTTCAGATACCCCCTTTTTTACATTCACTGCCAACTTGATGCTGTTCTTGTTCCTTAGTTTGGGGAATGGTTACATTCTAAGAGGCATCAACATTTCTTGGATAGAAGAACCCGTTAAAAGATTTTTTGTCAGTCTTTTACTGACGACGATCTACACGCCTATTGGCACATTTGTTGCTGTCAGTATTGTCTGTTTTATTTGGTATGGCTACAATCCTATAGAAACCTTCCAAGGCATGAAATGGGATTTCTATTTCTGGGTATTTGTCATCACCTATCTGATCTCCTTTTTCCTTTCTGCGAGAAGTTTTCTAATGAATTGGCGACAATCAGAAATACGCATTGCTGAGTCGAAAGAAGCACAAACAGCAGCACAGTACGAGAGCTTACAAAATCAGGTCAATCCTCACTTTTTATTCAATAGCCTCAATGTACTGTCCACTTTAGTGTATAAGGATCAAGATTTGGCTGCCAAATTTATAAAGCAGCTTTCTGTTGTTTATCGCTACGTTTTGCAGGTGAAAGATCAGCAGATTGTTTCTTTAGCAACGGAACTAGAAGCACTAGAAGCCTACATTTTTCTGATACAGCTTCGTTTTCCAAAAGGATTGCAAATAGAGAATCAGCTTCCCAAAAGTGAGGATGTTCAAGTGTTACCATTAAGTTTACAGATGCTGCTCGAAAATGCGATCAAACACAACAGCATAGGATCAAATGCTCCTTTGAAAATTTGTTTGTCCATGACGAAGGATTACATTCAAGTCAAGAATAACTTGCAGCGAAAAAACAACCAGCAAAACTCTATGGGCGTAGGTCTGGACAACATTAAAAAACGCTATCAATACCTAAGCAGTCAAGATATTTTGATAGAAGAGAGTAAGCACTTTTTTATTGTGAAGTTACCGATTATCAACCGTTCGACCATCTTAGCTAGCTGAGTAAATAAACGCTAGATTTTCAAAGTTTTCAAAACTTGTGTCTGCTCCGAAAACCCAAAAAATGAGACAATTTTTCAAATTTAAAGTCCTAATCATTTTTTATTTACGCTTGAGCAAATTTCGTTTTAGCACATTGTAAACTAAGTTTGTTTCAATTTTGAGAAGCGAGAAATTCCTTAGAATTTCGAGCTTCAAGAAACCTATCTGTCGCCGTCGAAGACGGCGGCGAACAAGGGTGAGGGAGAAAAAAGGATTTTCATAGAGTCCTTTTTTCTCCCTCAAACTCCCCTATTGAAAAGACAGATAAACTTAGTTTACACTGTATTTAGGGTTAAAATAAGACACAATTTTACTTTTCGGGCTGTCCTCAGACTTCGGAAATCTTCAAAACTCATTGTCAAAAAAAAGAGGATGAAAATAGTATTGGTAGAAGATGAACAACTAGCTTTGGAGCATCTAGAGATGCTGCTGAAACGCTATGATGGAAGTATGGAAGTTGTCGCAAAATTGACTTCCGTTCGTGCTGCGGTGGACTGGTTTTTACAGAACACGCCTCCAGATTTGGCTTTTTTTGATATCCAATTGGCGGATGGTGCTAGCTTTGAAATTTTAGAGCAAATCACTGTTTCCTGTCCCATTATTTTTGCAACTGCCTATCAAGAATATACGCTTAAAGCCTTCAAATCCAATGGAATAGACTATATCTTGAAGCCTTACGACTTTGAAGAAATTCAAAAAGCGCTCCATAAATATCAACAACTCAAAGCTAATTTCACACAACAAAGCAATCAGCAACTACTTCAAATTCGTTCGGCAGTGATGTCCTTGCAAGAAAGTTACAAAAAACGATTTTTGGTCAAATCGGGTGCACAATTGTTCTCTATCAAAACTTCGGATATCAGCTACTTCTACCATGAAAGCAAAATCGTTTGGTTGAAAAGTACCAATAACAAGAAATACGCTATTGATTATACCCTAGAACAATTGCAATCGCTCCTTTCTCCCAAACAGTTTTTTCGCATCAATCGAAAGTATTTCATCGCTATCGAAAGCATCCAAAAAGTAGTGAGCTACTCCAATAGTCGATTAAAGCTACAATTGTCGCCTACAGTAGAAGAAGAAATTATTGTAAGTCGAGAACGCGTGAATGACTTTAAAGATTGGTTAAATGATTGATGGCTTCCACCCGTTTTTTGATAATTGGATGCAGTAAGCCTGAAAAACGCCTATTCTTTTACCTGCTCTACGATAAAACCCAACGAATGCACGCCCTCCAAGGCTTCTTTTCTGGTGTATTGTTGAAAGCGAATTTCATGCTTTCCCAATTCTTTGAAAAAGGTATTTTGTTGTAATTGCACACGCAACAAACAGTTCTCTTGTTTGCATTTTCCGTACCATGCACCGAGTTTATTCGCTAAATCAATGCTGATTCGGCTGTCCGCTTGCCGACCGCTTGGATAGGTAGTTTGTACATTGGTGTATAGATTCTGAAAAGGGAATTGTGTGCTGTGCTGGATGTCCAAATAGAGATGATAAGTAGTACTAGTGTCTTGAATATCAAACGAATAGACCACATCTCGTTCGTATGTCCAAGTAGCATTCGATAAGATAATTTCTTCTTGGTAAAGGTAATTGGGTTGGCAAGCAAAGCAGACAATTAGGAATGTGAAAAAATAGAAAAAGTTGCTGTTCATTGTAGGAGAAGTTGTTTATTACATCAATAAAGGCTGGGATTATGCTCGCATGGTAGTTCTTATGTTGCCTTTTTTGCGAAGAATTGGTAGGTGGTTCTGAAGATTTTCAAAGTCAAGTTCGTAAAATGTTGGCTTACAGGAAGATAATGCTCCAAACCTCCTCTTAAAAAAAAGTCGCGCTGCGATGTACAGCACGACCTACTATTAACAAATTATAATCCCATGAACATATATATCTTTGGCTATAAGAAATTATTCATTATGTACGATGTATCAAGAAAACGCCAACAGATTAATTTTAGTTTGGAGGGATAAGGATTCCAATGAGATTAGGGGGCATTTTAACTTTTTTTGTCGATATATGACATGGTTTTTGCTTTGATTCGTAATAATCTGAATTCGCTCTGATAGATTCTGGTCTAAGCAGTAATCTAATAAGAAAAGCGGCGAGTAACTGCAATGCAAATCATATCTTTGATGTTCATCTTTTCTAATGCTCGTCTGACAGGGTAATGAATTTTGTCGCTAAAATTTAAGTTTGACTTAGTTCTGGATTAGGAATAATGCTACTAGATTAACTTGAAGGTATTATAGTAGAATTAGATTTTCCAAGTCGCTTTACTTTCTAGTCAAATAATCGAATTCTGCTTCGGATAAGAAAACACCAAGCGTTTCGCCTTTTCATCTTTTATATATTGTGGTTTGATTGCTTGCATGATGTTAATTTTAGGTGGATTATCTAATTTCTAATCTTCTGATTCTGGATATTTTTTGGTTGGAATTGCCATAAGTTTATGCAGTGCTTCTAACCCACTAGCTTTATATTCTTCTTTTGGCATAATGCTGTATATACTGCTTTGTCTAGCCAAAGTATTTTCAAACTGCCTAATCAGCCAATCGTATGTCCTAATTTCAAGTTTTCCTTTATTTAGTCTATTCCATGCAGCCTTCAACTTCTTTTTTCTTTCATTCAAAGATGAAAATTCAGAAGATCTTCCAATTAACAATAATCCATTAGGTTCTCTAAAATTTTTCAACCCTAGACTATCTCTTAAGAATGATTGCTTTTCTGAGGCGTAATCAACATATTCTAGAAGTTGGCATACGCCTTTATTAATTACATCATCAAATTTTATTTGATCATTCTTTAAAATTTTAAATATTTCTTCATTCGCACCTTTAAGTTCTACAATCCACCATTCTTGTCCATCAGAACTTTGTCCTCCTAATATAAAGTCAGGAATCATGCCTTTCTGATATGTTTGTTTTGATTTTATCGATATTGCCTGTTTGGGAATCACCCATGCCTTATGATTACCTGTTCTAAAATGATTTAGAGCAGTAGTTAAAATTACAGGATTTTTAGTAATAAATTCATCTATTTCTTTTTCACCTGCATTGCTTTCTACTATTGATTGAAAAGCTTCAAATTGTTCATATGTTGTATCACTATCATGGTATTTATATTTAGGATCAGGAAATTTCCCAAACCATTTGCTTTCTTCTTCAATCATAAAATAGTTATTTTAAACTGGATAGCTAAGTTTCAAAATCACTGGCATAGTCATTTACAAATAGCCGACTTCATTTCATCAAGCCGCCAAAATCCCTCTTTTCAACGCCACATCTTGCTGAATTTCCTCAACAGACTGAGCGAACAACTGAAAAATGTACCATTTATTTAACCCATAAAGTTCAGCGATACTAGCTGATAATCTAAACATATATTCTGGGTAATCTAAGGTATTATCAGCTAAAGGAAGCGCATATTGAAAGGACACGGATTCGAAGTTAATATTATCGGGTGGTGTAAAATACTGAAAACTATTATCTTGGTTTTTGATGCTCCATCCTTTGGATAATAAAAATCGCTTGACTATAAATAAGTTAGGTACATTGAACATAGACCATTATTTTTCATATATTAAACCAAATAAATCATCACAAAAGTTCAAATCAACTTTATTTTGAAAGGGGATTTCTATTCTCACTGTTGAACTATTAGTAGAAAAATTCCACGTATCATTAGGATATATCCAGTAGGCGTATCCTTCTATTTTAGTACTAGAATCCTCTAGTATATTCAGCCAATTTTCTTTGTTTTCAGGAAGGATAAACACAATGAGAACTAAAGGAATTAAATAGCCATACTCTTTATTTCTTTGTTGGAAACGACGTACAAGATCATTGTAATTCTTGGCTTCAAGATCAAATTTGATTCCTTTTTCTGTTCGTATGATTTTGGCAGATGAAGTACTTTTGAGTTGAACATCAATAGACTTACCCGATGCAATAAAACGACTCTTACCATTAATACTTACCTTTTCCACTTTTTCCAATACTGCATCTACTCCATAATCTGTAAAGGGCTTGTCGAATCTATATCCGCTATACGTTGCAATTAAGCCAATATAATGAAATGACAAGCTTTGTTTTATATCATTTTCAGTCATTTTGTGTTAGTAAAGGTTCACAATTTCTCAAAAGTAAGGAATTTACTCCACAACCACCCGCACCCCCTCCGAATGACTCGTAAACTCAGGCGCATACATACACTGAATCGTCGTGACACCATTAGAAAAATCGCCTGCATGAACGACGCGAACGGGATATTCAAAAACATAAGTGCCAGGACGCAAATAGCTGAAAAAGAAGTTCGTAGAAGCATCGCGGGTACTTTCGTAATAGCCTAAGCCATCTTGGTATTTGTATTGGCTGAGGACATTGATCGGTTCGAGGCCACTGGCTCTAGCATCCTTCATGTGGACGTATTCCATGGCGCGATCTACACGGAGTTCGATACGGACTTTGACTTTATCGCCTGCTGCTAATTTACTGTCTTTCGTGATCGCTTCTAGTTTCGGGCCAGTGGCAGAATTGACTTCTTTAAAGAGAGCTTTTTTCAACTGCAAAGGGGTTTCTTCGAAGGTCTTGATCTTATCCAATTGCTCGAAATATTGCCAATAGACACCACCCCACGCGACCGTTTTGTTCGGATTGCGGACGCTTATACTTGCCATATCGGCACTGATTTCCTCACTCGACCAAGTGGCCTTGAAATAGTTCGTCCCAACTTCCGCATTTTGCTGCGCCAATTTGATTTTTTCAGAATGAATTTCTGGATTGCCCGCATTATCAAAATCAATTTCCACCATGCGATCTTCCAGCAACCAATTGTCGCCATTTTTCAACAGCGCATAAACCGCAGAAGCCGTCGCCTTGGTCGTTTTCCAATGCGTGGTCTGTTTGTTTTTGAGCAACCAAACTTTCAGTTCTTCCACCGATTTTTGATCGTCCGCCACTTCATCAAAGACTTCAATCATCAAAGCATGGGTTTCGATTGGCAGTTGATCCCAGAAATAGCCACGCGTATATTTCCAAAACATCCCCAGCTCATCTTTTTTGATCGCCCTTTCCTTCAAAGATTTCACAATTTTACTGGGCGTTTTGACATCCGCCATTCGATCCAAAGCCAAAGCCACCAAACCTTGCTGATAAATGGATTTGTTGAGCCAATATTTTTCTGCTTGCCCCAAGTAATAATCTACCACTTGCTTCAATTTATCCTCTATCGGATATTGTGGGAAAAACGAACGTGCATAGAGGTAATGAATCGCCATACTGTGCAAATTATCGTCCTTCATACCGCCCTTGCTCGCGCTGCGTTTGCGCTGCTCATAATCTTTCACCACTTCCTCATCAATGAACTTCACCGCATTATCCAAAATACGCTTCAAACGATCATCATTTTGCACACTTTGTACATCCAATTTATCCAAATGACCAATCCCTTCCACAATGTATTGCGTCATATACCAATTCTCGCGACCGCCTGGAAACCAAGCAAATCCACCATTCGGTGCTTGTCGCTCTAGCAGTTTATCAATAATTGCATTTTGCTCTTCCGACATTCGATTAAGTTCGAACAGTAAGCCGATATTTTGCTTTTGTTCTTCTTCGCTTTGTGCATTCAAGACCCAGGGCGTTTCTTCCAAAAGCGCGTATTTCAACTCCTGATTTTTGGATAAATTACTTTTCAATGCGCCTGCATCGGCTTGCTTCCAAGAATCAAAAACTTGTTTGATACGAGGATGCGCATCCGCTACGGAAGTCGCTAGCGCATTGGCGTAGTAGCGATTGAAGGTTTGCTCGATACAGTTGTGTGGATATTCCATTAAATAAGGCAATGCTTGCACCGCATACCACGCTGGATTAGACGTAAATTCGAGTGTTAGGCTTTGATGTTCTAGTGTATTGCTTTCATTGGAATTAGCGAGACTAGCAAAAGTGAAGTCTTTTTGCTTTTTGCCGCGAATCGGTAATGGCATGGTTTCGGTCACTAGCATTCGGTTGGTCAAAATGGGTAAAGTGCTTTCTTC
>JBCCRX010000174.1:0-13132 GCA_039201015.1 Bacteroidota bacterium
CTTTAGAAAGATATCGCCAACTATTAAATTTCGTTTGTTTTCGTTTAGAAGGACGTCAGCCTCACGCCTAACCGTGTCCGCCTCAGGCGTGAGGCGTGACGCCCATATGATTTGAAGATAAACGTGAGCTTCCATAAATAAGGCTGACCAAATGAAATCATTCAGAACCTATTATCGTAAATTTGAGGAACGCCAAAAATTAAAATGAAAAAATATCAACAAAATATAATCAATGCATGAAGAAGCTGCAAATCTTATTTTGGATCACCTCCTGTTTTAGTACTTGCTTTTTTTCTTCCTCCGCTCAAATCAATTACAATGGCGAAACACGCTTCGGTAATGAGTGGATTGACTACGACCAAACCTACTTCAAAATTGGGGTCAGTAGAGATGGCATTTACAGAATCAGCTACCAAGAACTGCTAGCAGCAGGCGTGTATAATGCTACGGATGTGCCGCTAGGAGCAGACTTTAAAATGTATCATGAAGGCAAAGAAGTTCCGCTTTTTGTCTCTAATAATGGTACTTTCTCAGACGACGATTTTATAGAATTTTTCGGGCAAAGAAATACAGGTTGGCTCGATCAATTTCTGTATGATAATCCAGATAAGCAATTGAATCCCTACTACAGCATGTACTCCGATACCAGCATGTATTTTCTGACTTGGAGTGATGAGCGTCCTTCCAACCGCATGACGACACTAGAAAATGATCTCATTAATCTGCCCGAAAAAGAAGAATACTGTATCAGAACTGCGAATCTGAACTATAATAATACCTATCAGCAAGGATTTCGATACACAGGCAGAAGCGAGAGTATTTCTTCTCTGTATGATACAGGAGAAGGATTTTCTAAAAATACTTTTACCAACAGCCAATCGCAGAGAATAGAGACACCACAGGTGGAAAACAACGAAGTCAAAGCGATGATCCAAACGCGTATCGTTACTAGAAACGGGCAACACGACTTTAGCATTCAGCTGAATGGTAATGAATTTTTACAAGAAAATTTCGGTGGTTGGGTAGTCAAAGAATTTGAGTTTGAAGCAGAACCAACTGCTTTGAGGAACAACAACGAAATAAAAATTGAAGGAAGTGATGAAGCAAACGACCGATTCAATTGGGTGCATACTTCCATTCAATATCCCGCCACATTTGATTTTGAAAATTTATCGCAAGTACGTTTTAAATTACCTGCCAGTAGCTTTGGACAATATATTGAAATTCAAAACTTTAGGCACAATGGTTCAGAAGCCATCCTGTATGATTTGAGCAATAATCGTCGCATTATTCCTGAGATCAATAACGATCTGTTGCGTATCTATCTTCCTGCTGCTGCCAATGAAAGTGACCTTCTATTGGTTGCTGCTGAATCAATCAGTGCAGTAGATAAAATCTCTGAAAGAACCTTTGAAGTTTTTGATTTTGAGAACGAATCCTTCGATTACATTTTACTTTCTCATCCTAGGCTCATCAATGACGCCAACGGCTATGTTCAAGAATATGTGGACTATCGCGCCAGTTCAGCGGGAGGCAGTTTTAGTGCAGTTACCGTGGATGTAACGCAGCTTTACGACCAATTTGGATATGGTGTCGCAAGACATGAAGTGGGCATCAAAAACTTTTTGACTTTAGCCCACAACAACTGGAATGTCAAGTATCTATTTTTATTGGGTAAAGGAGAAAGCCGGGTAAGAATTAGAAAAGGGAATCCTGATCAACGGTACAATCTATTGCCTTCCTATGGCTTTCCAGATTCAGATTATTTATTTTCGGTAGGCGAAGACTTGGATCAACCGCGATTTGCTGTTGGAAGAGTGGCAGCATACACGGCAGAGCACGTTAGAATATACCTCGAAAAAATAAAAGAACACGAAGCGGTTTTCCAAAATGCACAGCAAAACCTAACAGATAAGGCTTGGACAAAACGGGTGCTGCATTTTGCGGGTGGAGATGCAGGGATTCAATCTTCTATCCGAAATACTTTGAACAATCTTAAGAACGAACTCGATAATAGCTTATTCGGTTCCAATACGGTCGTCTTTGCGAAAGGCTCAACAAGTACAGTTTCCGATACACCTGAATCGGTAGATAATCTCATCAATGATGGAACTTCCATGCTTACTTTCTTTGGTCACTCCGCACCGACAACACTGGATTTCAATCTTGATCCACCTGAAAATTATAACAATAAGGGAAAGTACCCATTCTTTTATGCCATTGGTTGCAATACGAACACCGTGATCAGCAATACCATTACTTTGAGTGAGGAGTGGGTTTTGGTAGAAGATAAAGGAGCAATTGGTTTTTTTGGTTCTACTTGGACGACGCAGCTTTCTCCTTTATCGAACTACGCCAATGTGTTTTATGAAAATCTTGGTACAGATAATTATGGTGAAAGACTAGGTGATGTGATAAAGGCAACGATGGAAGAATTTGGAAGATTTGGTGGGTTTACCAATCAGCAAGCCAAGCAACTACTGATGCTACACGGCGATCCTGCCATTCAAATGTACAGCTATGCCCAACCAGATTATCTAATCAATGAAGAAGAATCTATCATCAGCCCTAGCATCGTTGATTTACAAAGCGATAGTTTTAAGCTAGAGTTGGTGATCCAAAATATAGGCAAACACATTGAGGATTCATTGGATGTTCTTATTGAGCATAGCCTGGCAGATGGAAGCATTCAAAAATTAGCAGCCTTCGAAATTCCTGCCCCTGACTTTAGAGAAGTCATAAATATCAATCTGCCACTCAGCAGCAAAGACAGCATCGCGACGGGTAAAAATGAATTGAAAATTACTTTGGATGCCAACAATAGCCTTGAAGAAGGACCTTCTGGAGCAGAAAATAACAACATCAGTGTGCTGTCTTTTTTCACGGCTCGCTCAGACATCAATCCCGTTTTTCCAGAAGACTTTGCTATTGTCAATTCGGATAAAATTGCGCTGAAAGCTTCTACTACGGATGCTTTTTCGAGAAGTTTTCAATACTTTATAGAGATAGATACGACCGAAGACTTTAATAGTGCTTTTAGGCGAACCGACATCATTGAACAAATTGGTGGACTGATAGAATGGCAAATCCCCTTTCGACTAGAAGAAGAGCAAGTTTATTATTGGCGCATTGGCATTGACAATGAAGTGACGGGTTCGGCAGAGATCGTTTGGAAAAGTCGTTCGTTCACTTATCTGGAGAACAGTGCTTCCGAAGGCTGGAATCAGGGGCATTACCATCAATTTGAAAAAAATACTTACGAAAATCTTGCGCTGGAAGAAAACTCTGACAACTTAGTGCTCGCCGATAGGACAAAATCCATAGAAGTCATCAATAGTACGCCTGCCAGTCTAAACTGGGGAGAAATGGCGGTTTTTGAAAATGGTTTTAGGAGTAGTTCTTTCAATAATTTTCCTTGTCAAAATGGATTTCCAATAGAACGAATAAATATGGTGATCTATGACGGAGAGCGCTTAAACGTTGATGCAAGAGAACCCGTACCCAATTGTTGGGGTTGGGCAGTAGATTGGCACATGTTTGATCCAAAATTAGCAGAAGACCGGCTCAAATGGATGAACACAATTGATGCAATAGATGATGGTGATTATGTAATTATCTATTCTGCTCAAAGACAAAATCAAGTGTATGATGCCGATCAATGGGCAATAGACTCTACTCAGTTTGGCAGGAATATTTTCCAGATTCTGGAGGCGCAAGGCATCCAAAACATCCGAAAAGTAGCAGACAATCAAAAGCCTTTTGTCCTCATTTTCCGAAAAAATAATACTGACTTTGAGGTCACAGAGATATATGCGGAAAGATTTGATGAAATAATAGAAGCAGAATCTATATTCGTCGGTAAGCGATCCGCCGGCATGCTAAGTTCTACTCTAGTTGGTCCAGCTAGCGATTGGCAAGCGATGGAATGGAAAAATGTTGAATTGGAAGAATCAGATGAAGCTTACGTTGAAGTGTATGGATTAGCAAATCCACTTGGAGAACGTACTTTGGTCGATTCTACAGATATGCGAAATATCGATCTCCGTCAAGTGGATGCCAAGCAATATCCTTACCTTCAATTGGAATATCACGTCTCGGATCAAATCAATCGAACACCTCCAAAGCTAGACTATTGGCGCGTATTTCATACCCCTTTACCTGATGCTGCACTTGCCCCTAACCTAGATTTCCGTTTTCAGGCGGATAGCTTGCAAAGAGGACAATCGCTTCAAATGGAACTTGCAGTTGCCAATCCAACGAATATTCCTTTGGATAGTATATTGATGAAATATACGCTCGTGGACGATAAAAACAACGAGTTGCAATATCAACGTAGAAATGCTCCCATTGATGGACAGGAAAAGGTTCTAACGCGCTTTGAATTGGATACCGAAACACTCAATGGAGCCTACAAGTTACTGATCGAAGCCAATCCAGCACAGGAGCAAGCCGAGCGATATGAATTCAATAATATCGGTGTGAAAGAGTTTGTAGTAGTAGGGGATCAACGCAATCCATTGCTAGATGTGACTTTCGACGGTGCGCGTATTATGAATGGCGATATTGTCTCCGCAAAACCTCAAATTGTGGTCAATCTGAGAGATGAAAACCAGTTTCTTGCCCTCAACGATACCTCTTTGATGAAAGTCGGCGTGCTCTATCCTTCGGGTGAAGTTAGACGGTTTTTCTTTGGTAATCAGAACATGACTTTTTACCCTGCTGATGAAAGTAATTTGGAGAACAACAACCAAGCGCGCGTCGAATTTGAGCCTATTTTTAGGGAAAACGGTAATTATCAACTTCAAATATTAGCAGAGGATCGCTCCGCCAATCAATCTGGCGATTACCTCTATACCGTTGATTTTGAAGTCATTACGGAAAGTCAAATTTCCAACGTATTCAACTACCCAAATCCCTTCTCCACTTCCACGCAGTTTGTTTTTACCTTAACGGGTTCAGAGCTACCCGAAGACCTGCAAATCCAGATTATGACTGTATCGGGTCGCGTAATTCGAGAAATCAGCATGGCAGAATTGGGGCAATTGCGCATTGGAAACAACCGAACAGAATTTAGGTGGGACGGAACAGATCAATTTGGTGATCGCTTGGCGAATGGTGTCTATCTTTATCGGGTGGCGGTGAAGGGCGCAGGCGAAACCGAATTTGAAAAGTTTGATAATGACACCGATCAATATTTTAAGAGCGGTATCGGAAAAATGGTGATTATTCGTTAGTGCATTAAGCACAAAGTCTGATTTGATTATTTCACGTTCCGAATCATCGCAAAAAGGATTGGATGAACAACGAAATTTTAGACTATCAGCAGCCTGCAAAATCGCAAAGTCAAAAATACACACACATTGCTTTTGGTTTTGCTCTGATCAATTTGGGGCTGCTATTGCTATCACTTTTGCAAAGTCCTAGATTGGAAAGCACCGAAGATATTTTTTATCTCTCTTTTTTCACTCGATTTATCTTTATTGTTGTATTTTCTTGCGCCGTCGGCATCAGTGCCGCTGCCATGAGCTTCATCCGAAAAGAGCGCAATAGTTTTCTTAAATGGTTTGCACTACTCATCAATTTGCTGTTTTTTTTGCTCTTATTTGTCATCATTTACTATGTGAAATCACTTGCCGCGCAGACGATTTGAAAATAGGATAGTGCCAAGACATAGATAAACCTGCCTAGACTTTCTCTTTACAATTATCAAAAACAAAAAAAACAAAGTCCAAGTAATGCTTTAGTTCTTGAAATAATTTTAATTTGTGATTTTTATACACAAACCTATCCTTTCAACTAGATATAATTCAAAAAATAATACTCACTGAATAGATGAATCGAATTTTAATTATTGGTGCTGGAAGGTCAGCTACGGCTCTGATTCATTACGTACTAGAGAATGCGCCTGCTTACAATTGGAATGTCATTGTAGCAGACTCCAATCTGAAATTGGCACAGCAAAAGACAGTTGGCTACGAAAACTGCCGTGCCACTTGGCTAGATGTAACAAAAGTGAACGATCGTCGTGACCTAATTGGTCGAGCAGATGTTGTCATTTCGCTGCTTCCTGCGCATCTACATTTGGGCGTCGGACACGATTGCATTAAGTTAAACAAGCATCTAATTACAGCCTCTTATGTCTCCAAAGAAATGTATCGTTTGGGCGATGAAGCTAGAGACAAAGAATTGCTTTTCATGGGAGAGATGGGACTTGACCCTGGCATAGATCACATGTCTGCCATGCGCCACATCAATCAATTGAAAGAGAAAGGAGCAAAAATCACAGCTTTTCGCTCCTACACAGGTGGATTGATAGACCCTGAACATTTGAGAAATAATCCTTGGAAGTATAAATTCACTTGGAATCCTAGAAATATCGTTTTAGCAGGACAAGGCACTGCTCAATATCTCAATGAAGGAAAGTTTCATTACATCCCCTACAATCGTTTATTCAAAGAGTATAAAGTAGTAGAAGTAGATCATATTGGAGAACTGGAAGTCTATGCCAATAGGGATTCCTTGCTTTACCAAGATACTTATGGTCTGGAAGGTGTTCCTAGCATTTACAGAGGTACTTTGAGGTATCCTGGTTTTTGTGATGCTTGGAACGCTTTAGTGAAAATAGGATTGACAGATGCTAACTTTCCGATACTCCATACAGATCGTCTCACTTATCATTCCTTGATGGATGCCTATACAGCGGGCAAAACAGGAAATTCGGTGAAAGAAAGAACGGCAAGTCTGCTTGGAGAGGCCATAAATTCCAGTGTCATGGAAAAACTAGACTGGCTAGGACTTTTCAGGAAAAAAAGAATCCGCTTTCCCAATGCAACGCCTGCTCTGATTTTAGAACAGTTGCTCCTAGAGAAGTGGAAACTCGAAGAAGAGGACAAAGATATGATTGTGATGCAGCACGAGTTTGAATACGAATTGGGAGGAAAAAAGAAACTACTGAAATCCAATCTGACCTTGAAGGGCGAAGACAGCAAAAACACCGCCATGTCGAAATTGGTTGGACTTCCATTAGGCGTATTTACTAAATTGTTGATGCAAGGAAAAATTAAATCAAAAGGTGTCCATATTCCTGTCATGCAAGAGGTTTACGAGCCTGTTTTAGAAGAATTGAAGGATTATGGAGTCGTTTTTGAGAACAAAGAAGTGATAATCAATAAGAAGTGATAGGTCATGGCCAGATGCGCCCTCTAACGGCTTTAGAAGCAAGAAGACCTTAGGACAAGTTATACTCCATTCGGGATAAAAAAGTGCATGCTCTTTTTTGTTGATTTATTGAATACACTGTAAAATAAGTTTGTTTTAATTTTGAGAAGCGAGAAATTCCTTAGAATTTCGAGCTTCAAAAAACCTATCTGCCGCCGTCTTCGACGGCGGCAAAGAAGGGTGAGGGAGAAAAAAGGGTTTTTCTAAAACCCTTTTTTCTCCCTCAAACTCCGCTATCTAAAATACAAAGAAACTTAATTTATAATGTATTGAATCGTTTATTTGTTTAACATCTTCAATATCAATTTATTGCAGTTAAACAATTTAAACAAATCAACAGCTTAAACAAATAAATGCAAATGCTTATTCATTTATAGATGTAGGAGAATATGTTGTTTCAATGACATTTTATTTCTGAAATTTATATTGTTTTACAAGTCCGCAAAACAGTAAACAAACAAAACAACAAACTGACGAAGAAATGCGGCGACTTCTATTGCTTCTCTGGCTACTACCAATAATTTCTGCTTTCTCCTTTTCCGCCAACAGCCAAGCATTCCTTTGTGATGACAGCTTTTACGTCATTGCTCAAGGAAACGACGGAAGTTTTCTGGAAGCCATTCAAAAAAATGCCGATAATGAAGTCGTGAGTACCCGAAAAATTGAATTAAGTGCACCCGAACGCCAATATACTTGCCTTGGCATGAGTATAGCAGACATGCACCTCTATGCCCTCGATTTCAATACGAAAGAACTTTTGCGCATCAATGCTTTGGGAGAAGTAAGCAATCTAGGTGTCCCAGAGAACCTTAACCTGGACTTAGAATATTGGGCAGGAGATGTCGCGCCAGAAGGAAGACGTTTGGTGGTGATCGGTAGAGATAAAGCTAGTGGAAAAGATCAGCATGTTTTCACGATCAATTTGGTCAGCGAAAATCATTATGCAGGCAGTGCTGGCATCGTTTCTAATTTTCCCGCTGCCACCACTGACCTCGCAATAGACCCCATTCGAGGAGTAATGTACGGTTATGATAAAAATCAAAAACAAATTATCGTCATTGGAACAAACAACTTTACACACTACCAACACCAAGCCGTTGAACCCTTTCTCGAAGGACTTTTCTTCGATAAACATGGTCATCTATTTGCTTTCGGTGGCTCAGAAATAGAGCAATCCATTCTTTACGCAGTAGATAAAATAACGGGTGAAGTGCAAGCACTGGAAGCGACGAGCAAAGGTCGATACAGCGACGGCTGTTCTTGCCCCTACCGTATGAAATTTTATAGAGAAATAGAACCCAAAGTACTGACGCCTTGTCAAGAATTTACAATCCACTACACCATTCTCAACGAAGCTGGACAGGGAAAAGCGAGCATCTATTTTGAAGATGTATTGCCAGAAGAAGTGACAATTCTGGAAATGACGGAGCATTCTTTTACTTTAGCGACGGTGGAAAGTGGAGCGGGAAGTAACAAACTGGTCATTCCTAATTTAGATGTTTTGATTGGAAAAAATGTCATTACAATCAAAGCGAGGCTAAACCAAACGGACAGCACTGCTTTTGAAACACAAGCAGAATTACAAGGTTTGGCGATTGGTTTGGGTGGTGAAATGCAATCGGATAATCCAAATACGAGTATCCTTGCTGATGCTAATGTCAACCGCATTCAACAAGCAATAAACTTTGAATTAGAGGATTACGCGACCTTTGCCTGCGAAGAGAAAGCAGCTATCCTACAGCTTCCTTTCACCGCTGACCGCTATCTTTGGAGCGATGGCTCTACCGCCAATACATTGCGCGTAGAAGAAGCAGGCTGGTATGCTGTGGAAGCCGAAAGTGCGTGTTTTAAGATCAAAGATTCTATCTACATTGAGGACTTTCCCGAAACTTTATCCTTGGATTTGGGAGCGGACGTGCAAGTCCAACAAGGCGCCTCTTTTCCCCTTTATTTTCAGACGAATGCCGATAGTATTCAGCACTTGCTTTGGTCCAGTAGCGGCAATTTTGATTTGAGTTGCACCGATTGCTTCCAGCCTTTGTTCACAGCACTCCAAAGCAATACTTTCTACTTGGAACTCACCAACGAACGCGGTTGCACTGCAAAAGATAGTCTGCATATCGAAGTGGAAGCCGTACGCAACATTTACGCGCCAACTGCCTTTAGCCCAAATGGAGATGGCAGAAATGAAGTCTTTTACCTTCGTGGCATTTCCGCCACTGCTGCCCTCAAGAGTTTCCAAGTTTTCGACCGCTGGGGCAACGAGATTTTCCGACAAAAAGATATTCCGATCAATGAAGAACGCTACGGCTGGAATGGTTTTTGGAAAAATGAACGCCTATCCACTGGTACGTATGCTTGGGTCGCAGAAGTTGAATTTTTAGACGGGAAAAGAAAGATTTTGAGCGGTGAAGTGAGTTTATTGCCATGAATTAAGAATGGACGTAAGAACAGATAAGATAGAGGTAGTCTTGAGCAAGCAGGAGTAGGTTTATGACTGGAAAGATAAATGTAATCTTGCTTCGTATGTATTACGAAGATCACGCACCGCCACATTTTCACGCTATCAATAATGAGACGGCAGGCTTGTTTACAATAAATAGTGGAGAAATATGGCGAGGAAACATGAATAGTAAAGATCAAAAAATAATAAGAAAGTGGGCACAGGATAGAAAGAATGTGCTGCAAGAAACGTGGGATACCCAGGATATTTATAAAATCGATTGAGCTATGAATTATCCAACTGTAAAATACGTTTATCCATTATCTAACTATCGCTTGTTTCTGATTTTTGATAATGGAGACATCAAAATCTATGACTTTAAGAGTCGCTCAAAAGGTGCCCCTTTTGAAGTACTAGGAGATGAACAATTATTTCAAAGTGTCCACATAGAAGTGGGCGGTTATGGTGTCGTTTGGAATGATGATTTGGACTTAAGTGAATATGAGCTTTGGAAAAATGGAGTGGTCTTTTCCTCTTTGGAGCATTTGGCAGAGGAAAGAATAGTTTAAAATGCTCAGATTTAGGCATTGCAGCATCTGATATTCAATACTATCAAGAAAATACAATATTAAGCTAATCAATCTACCTATCCAACTCACTCCACCACCACCAAGAATCGTTTATCCAGAGGATTCAAGTTGGCTTTCAGGGTATCAAAAAAAGCAGCTCCGTTTTTGAGGTAAAATGCCATAAAATTATCGTGTCGCTCTTGCAATCCGCTGGGAAAAAGTCGTTCTTTCAGGGAGCGAATTTGATTGATGGTGATTTCGTAGCGATTTTTTTCTGCCCGCAAAAGCTTGGCTTCCAGCGCATTAATCGCATTGAGGAGCTTAGCTTGCTCACTCAAAACGGTTTTCTTCAAGCCAGGATCAATCTCGACTGCTTTTTGCACAACACCAGCAAAAATTTCCTGCACTTGTGCTTTTTCTTGCTTCAAGCTGAGTTCATTTTCCGTATTTTCTTGCACGTAAGTTTTAATTAAAGCCTCCACTTCACCAAACAAATCTTTAATGTCCAAACCTACTTTTTCTAGTCTTTTTTGATTTCCTTTATCCACCCAAAGCACGGAATTTCGACGAACGAGCATCGGAAAATTGACGCCAAAATGCGCAAATTGAGAAAGCCGCTCTTGCCAATACGCCAACTCACCACCACCACCGACATAAGCCAAATTGGGCAAAATGACTTCTTGGTAAAGCGGACGCATCACCACATTTGGGCTGAAACGCTCTGGATGCTGCTCAATTTCTGCTAGGATTTCTGCTTCCGTAAATTGAATATCGGTGTCCAAGACTTTGTAAATGTCATCTTCTAGCACAATTCGATTACGAATTTGATCGCTCAGGTAGAAGAAATTGATTTCTCGCGGATGCGCTTGACTGGAAAAACCTTTTTCTGCTAGTGCCTCTTGGGTCGCTTGAATCAAAGCCTGAGAGGGTTGCTCTAAGATTTCCTTTTTGATATAAGGAATGAATTCACGCTTCAAATCCGCTTGGTTCATATTCAAGACCACCAAGCCATAGTCTTGAAACAATTCTTGCACCAAATTTTGAGCCGCTACACCATAAGTTTCATGTTGGGTGAAAGAACGCTCCGCTTTTTCGTAAAGCGTTTTTGCCAAATCAGAATCTCCTAATACATCCTTCAACTGCTCCAAAGTAGATTGTAGAGTCGCCGTTTTCATCCAACCCACTGCACCTTTTTCATCATTTTGCCATTCTATCTTTTTGTTAAATAAATAAGTATGATTGATCTCTTCAAAATCGTGGTCTTCACTGCCCAAAACAAACACAGGAACGACTTGATAGTCTTTGTAATGGGCATTGAGTTGCTCTGCCAGATTGATAGTTGAAAAAATCTTATAGACAAAATAAAGCGGACCAGTAAACAAGCTAGGCTGATGCGCAGTGACGACGGTGAAGGTATTTTCTCGTGCTAAGGCTTCTATTTGTTGCTGAATTTTTTCATGTGGCTGGAAAGCTTGGTGTTGCTGCTTTAGATTTGCTACTAAAGCTTTGCGATTGGTGTTTTCCTTTGACTTATCCTCAAACACTGCTTTGAAAGCTGCTAAATTTACTTCGTATTTGTAAAAATCTCTGAGTTCAGGATGGGCAGTGGTATAGGCAATGTCTCTTTCAGAAAATTGGGGGATTTCATCGAAGGGAAAGTGTTGGATTTCCATATAAGTAAGAAGTCAAATTTAAGAAGACAGAAGATGCAAAGAACAACGCAATTTTGCATTCAGTTGTGAAGAAGGTGTTGTTTTCTAAAAAATTAGCTTACGGAGTTCATGCTTTCTGGAGCAGTAAATTCAACTTGTCGGGCACGGTAGGCAGCCCACAATATAATACCAAAAGGCAACCACCAAATCAGGTCATTGAAGATGATCGTTAAGCCAAAAGCCAGTGGAAATGCACCTTTTGCCAAGTAAAATGAAAATCCAATCGGTCCGAATATCTTTCCCAAAAAGCCAACCAACACAATTGGATAGTGCACTAGCGGCTGATAAGCAGCCAAAATATAACCAACACCATAGACACCAACGATCATTCCGACGCATTGCCAAATCATCGGATAGGTAGGCAGTTCCATGCCCACTAAATTGAAGAATAAATTGGGAAAAAAGATGACCGAACTGCCCCAAAGAATATTGTAAATGCCTGCTATCCAAAGGACATAAAACATCCAGCGAGGCGCATTATTTAGATTTTCGTTCATAGATGAAGATGCTGTAATCAAAAGGATTTTTGTCATCCGCTTTGAAGTGTTGTTCAGAAGCTATATTGAATTGAGCGCGATCAAATTCTGGAAAAAAAGCGTCTCCGTCTTCCACGATCGTATCAATTTCTGTCAAGTAGAGTTTATCCCAAAGCGGAATCGACTGCTTGTAAATGTGTCCGCCACCACAGATGAATGCCTCTTCTTCTCCATGCTGCTCCGCTATTTTCAGTCCTTCTTCTATGCTATGTGCGATGATGACACCTTCGGCGGTATATTGCCGATTGCGAGTCAGGATGATATTGGTGCGCTTCGGCAATGCTTTGCGAGCAGGCTCAAAGGTACTTCGCCCCATGATGACGTGATGATTCAAAGTGGTTCGCTTAAAAAACTTTAGATCGCCTGGCATGTGCCACGGTAAATCTTGTGCTTTCCCAATCACTCTGTTTTTGGACATCGCTGCAATGGCAGAAATAATCATATTTTGTATTGACTTTAATATAACAATAGGATCGCCAAATTGAAAATGGATGATTAAAAATTGAAAATTACTGATTGTAACGGAATGCGATGATTAGTAAATGCTGCAATAGGGTCTCATTAAGTGTTGAAATTCCATATACTTCGCTGCTGACACAGCGAAGGGAACTTCAGGAGGGAGAGAGGAATCGGCGGTTTTACCGCCGATTCCTC
>JBCCRX010000175.1:0-13044 GCA_039201015.1 Bacteroidota bacterium
CAAATATGACATATCTAGCATTCGATTAATTATGTCAAAATACTTAAGTAGGTTGACCTAATTATTTAGGCAATAAACTTGTGTAAAGTGTTCATTATAAACAATTTAAACAAATAAACAGCTTAAACAAATAGGTAGAAGTACTTAAGTAGGTTGACGTAATTATTCAGTAACCAGCTTTTTATCACTGTCAAATATGATATATCAGTAATTTCCCATACTAGATAACAGCTAACTCCAACTTTTCAAAATGAGAATTGCTAGGACGAAGGCAAAAACAAACATATTAATTTAATAATAGGCACTTTACAAATTATTATTTTTTGCAATTTTAAATTTGACTGATTATAACGGAATGCGGTGATTAGTAAATGCTGCAATAGCGTCTCCTTAAGTGTTGAAATTCCTCTCACCCTCCAAAAAAATTTTCGCGCCTTCGGCGCGGAAAACCACTGAGTTTGCTGATTTTTGGAGACTTTTTTCTTTTACCGCAAAACGTTACAATCAGCAATTTTAATGACCCATTTTCAATTTGGCGATCATGATTGCTACTCCTTCTCCAAAATTAAGATACGCTGATTTCCCTGATCTTTCATTTCTATTTTTAAAATTTTTTCGCTCAATTCTAGTATTTTTACTGCCTTGCGCTCAGTAAGATCAGAAGTCGTGTCCGTTGTGTAAAGTAAATTACCCGAAAGTTCGTATTGCCCTGCTTCTTCGTAATTGAGGGTACTGTGAAAATAATAGTGTTTTTGCTCCTTGAATTGAAACCAGATGTCCTCTAAAGGGAGTTGTAAACTACTGTCCTGCTCTAGTAGTTTGATAGCTTTCCATTTACCGAGCAATTGATCGTCTTTTTCAGAAATACAACTGCTAAAGGAAAAAAGCACAAGCAAGAATAGAACAAAATATCGAAGCATAAGTGAGGACAAGATTTATCTAAAAGGCGTGAAAAATAGGGCCACAAATATAGGGTACATTATTTATTTTCGGCTGGAACAAAATAGATATTCCGAAGTACAGTTATGTCATAATGCTTGTAGGATTTAGCGATAAATACTACTTTTACTCAAAGGTGAACGAACGCAGTTCTGCTCCAAACAAGTACTTAGGATTGTTCGCCTTGTGCATTTCCTTGTCAAATAAAAGAAAAATTATGCCACTAAGTAAATTTACTACCGTTAATAGTCCCGCTGTGCCGCTACCTATTGAGAATGTGGACACCGACCAAATTATTCCTGCGCGTTTTTTGAAAGCCACCACGCGCGAGGGTTTTGGAGAAAATCTTTTTCGCGATTGGCGGTACAATATTCAAAATGAACCCATAAAAGATTTCGTATTGAACAACCCTATTTATGAAGGCAATATACTCGTAGCGGGCAAAAATTTCGGTTGTGGTTCTAGTCGAGAACACGCTGCTTGGGCGGTACACGACTATGGATTTAAAGTAGTGGTTTCCAGCTTCTTCGCAGATATTTTCAAGAACAATGCTTTGAACAATGGAGTGCTACCTGTAACTGTATCGGAAGATTTTCTAACACAGATTTTTGATGCTATAGAAACTGATCCAAAAGCGACTTTTACTGCTAATCTGGAACAACAAATTTTTGTCATTGATTCGACGGGCGCGCAAACCGATTTCGACATCAACAGCTACAAAAAAGAATGCTTGATGAATGGCTACGACGACATTGATTATTTATTGAGTATGAAAGAAAAGGTTAAGGCGTTTGAGGATGCGAGGACATAGATATACTTTACTTCATCAATCCCTCTAATAACCAATCCGCAATCAATTGCCGATTTCGCTCTACCACGATTCGCTGCTGATCGCGGTCGTGCTTGATGTTGCCCAATTCGATATAAACGGCGGGAGCTTGCACTTCTCGCAGCATGTGCAAGTCGCGCCCCGTCACTGTACCAAAATACTGACCCGAAGCGCGGTAAATTTGGTATTTGCCTTTCATGGTACTTTGCAATCGCTTGGCGAGTACTTTGCCTTTGGCATCCTTTGGATGGTGATAAAAGAAAAGATCAATCTGTTGTTTGGCTCTCGAATCCACGTGAATCACGATCACCATTTGCTCTACGACGCCGTTCCATTTATTTCTTTTGTAGAGTTCATTGATCGCGTTGGAACGCTGAAAAAGACGTGCCTTTTGTCCGCGCTCAATCGGATAATTGCCCCAAACTACCTCGTCTTGATCGCAGTCTAAATATAAACCGCCTCGAATGCCGTCATTGGGGTCGCGCGTAATCATATAAGCCGTCGCGCCATGTGTAATCAGATTCCGGCAAAGTCGCAAAGCCACATCGTAAGCGTATTCATCTTCACACAAACGATTTTTGGCGCGATAGCCGACTGCTCCAGGATCAGGGCCGCCGTGACCTGCCACCAAGTAAAATACTTTACCCTTTAACTTATTGCTCTCTAGTGGCGTGTAGGCATATTTCGGTCCGAAAATAGGATAAGTGCGATTTTTGGCGGCTTGCGTAGAAAAATTTGTGCCTGTCAAAGGCGGCTTGGTATTGGTTTTGGGTTGCTTTTTTTTGCTTTTGGGCATTTCTTTTTCTGTACTTGTTGCTGCGGTTTGCTCAACTGCTGTGACGGCGAGGAGTTGCTCCTTCTTTTCTTTTGCTGCTGCTATTTTTTTGGCTTCTTCCTCGCAATGCAGTTCGTGATAAGGCACCCAAAGAATTCGACTTTTCGCATAGGATTGTTGTCGAATATCCGACTCTAAGAGTTTATTGTTATAGTTCTGAATCCGTACTGCCTTATCCCAATCTGAAATTCCAAGTGTGGTACGAATGCTTTTTCCATCGTAGCGATACACGAAAACTGGAATCTGATAGGTCCTGCCTTTGACCAAATAAGCACTCTTTTTCAAATTATTGCTTTCATAGAACTTAGAAACATTACAAGGAAAATCGGCTAAGTCATAGCGGCGCAAAAGCGAATAAACGCCATCGCCTTGCATGACCTGCACTTTGTGAAAACTAGGCGCGCTGTTCTGTGTCAAAGCATTGAAATGACAACAGCAGCACGCAAGAAATAAAGCAATCGTTTGATAGGATAAGTTCATGTATCTTTTATACTGATAAAGAATCGAATCGCCGATTAGAGCTGCCCACCTGATTCCTTATAAATCGTTGCCAAAACCACTTGCCCAACGGCACGCAGAGTACGCGGATCAATTTTATCAATGGTATCTTCTATGGTATGCCAGTGATTCACAAAAGGCGGCGAACCGTCTTTGGGTAAATTGATAATGTCTATCATTGGAATTTTAGCAATTCGATTCACAAAAAGATGATCGTCTGTGATACCCGGTCCTCTCTGCGCCACGAAGAAATTGCCGTAGCCCATAGATGCCGCCAGTCCCCACACTTTTTTGACGACTTTCGGCGCATAAGTGAGCGATACTTGATCTTGTAAAAAACGTGCTCCTTTCGCACCTACCATGTCTAGTAAGATACCATATTTTGCTTCATAGTCGGGACGATGAAGATTTCTAGACCAATACTGCGATCCCAAACACCAAGTTGTCAAATCTGCATCATCGCTACCATCGCCATGGTCTTCCACATCAAATAAAACAATATCTACTCCCAAATCAATTGGATTTGCTTGAATTTGTCGCGCAATTTCTAGCAAAACACCAACACCACTCCCACCATCATCTGCTCCCATCACGTATTCCTCTCGATTTTCAACAGAAGGATCATGATCAGCAATGTGACGAGAATCCCAATGCGCTGCTAGTACAATTCTTTTGCTGTGTTCAGGATTGTATTGCGCGATGATATTTGTTGCTTTCAGGATTTCTCCTGTATAAGCTTCAGCATCAAAGCTTTGTTCTATCACTTCTGCTTCGAAGCGTTTAAATTCGCTGACCAACCAAGCTTTTGTTTGCCGATGTGCCTCCGTATTCGGAACGCGCGGACCAAATTCGGTTTGCTTTTTCACATATGCGAAAGCACTGTCTCGATCAAAACGAGGAATTTTTACCTCTTTCGCAATTGTTTCCTTTAGCAGTTCTTTCGATTGATTGTTATCGTCTTCTGTACACGAAAACAAGATCAGGAAAATAGTAAGGAAGAATATAATTTTTTTTGTCATCTCTACTCGAATTATGGAATAGCTTTAAGCTATCCTTCAGCTTTTCTTTTTGAACTTATGATTGTAAAAAAAATTCCACACAAAAAACGCCAAATTGTTGTGAATTCGCATAAAAAGAACTATTCTTTCTTTTAAGTATCTCATGTTACGCAAAATACCAAATTGCAAATGACACAAAGTGTTACTTGTTTACAAATCGTCGGCTGTCGAAGCCACTCTAATTCAAAACACGGTAGCTTTGACAAGCTACTATATTTCTCGCACTAAAACACACTATTGCGTAACATCAGTAAGTATTTAAGCATTCAGCGACCTGCCAGATCGTGGAGCAGGTAGATTCGACCATTCAGCAGTTCTTTAATTCAACAACTTCCAGAGATGTCTCGACTTCGACTTTGGGTTTTTCTACCGCCTTTTCTAGTACTACTGGCAGCTTGCGTGTATAGTCTTGCCGACAAAGTATCCTTTTTGGAAAACGTGCGCTTCCTCAATGACTGGATACTGCAGCATTTTGCTTGGTTGTATTCCTATGCCACTTTTGCTTTCGTCCTGATTTGTGTGGCGGTTTATTTTTCGCCGCTCGCTAAAATCAGAATTGGTGGAGCAGCAGCAAAACCGCTGCTCAGTCGTTGGCGGTGGTTTTCGATCACCTTGACCACCACGGTGGCTATTGGCATCTTGTTTTGGGGAACTGCCGAACCGCTTTATCATCTGCACGCGCCACCCGAAGACATGGGCATTGCACCGAACACGCCCGAAGCGGCAATTTTCGCGATGTCCACTATGCTGATGCACTGGACGATTACGCCCTACGCCATTTACACCATAGCGGGACTGATGTTTGCGTTGACTTATTACAATCTAAAGCAGCCTTTCAGTCTGGGTGCTATGCTTTATCCATTATTTGGAGAAAAGGCGCACGGACGTTTTGGAAAAACCGTGGATGCGATTTGTTTGTACAGCTTAGCGGCAGGTATGGCGGCTTCTTTGGGTGCTGGCATTCTAACGATTGGTGGCGGTATGGAAAGCTTGTTTGGTATCAAAAAAACACCGCTGCTGCTGGGCATTGTGACCATAGCGATTGTGGGTTGTTTTATTATTTCTGCGGCGAGTGGTTTATTAAAAGGTATTCGCATACTCGCCAACTGGAACATTCGCGCTTTTTTGGGGCTTTGTATTTTCGTCGCCATTTTTGGACCCACTGCTTACATGCTCGAAATTGGTGGTGCGGGCGCAGCAGATTATTTGACGCATTTTTTTTCGCGTTCTTTGCATACGCTAGACATCAAAGATACTACTTGGCTCAACGATTGGACGATTTTTTATTGGGCGAATTGGTTGGCTTGGACACCCGTGACGGCACTTTTCCTTGGTCGCCTTTCTTATGGTTATCGCGTTCGCGACTACATCCACTTCAACTTGATTCTTCCTGCTATTTTTGGTGGACTTTGGATGATTGTTTTCAGTGGCACTGCTTTACAAATGGACATCGCTGCAAGTGGTACACCGCTCTACGATGAATTGCAAGCCAAAGGCGCGGAAAGTATTATCTACGAAGTGCTGGATCGCTTGCCTGGTGCGACTTTCATGAGTGTGGTCTTCTTATTGATTTCCTTCCTTTCCTACATCACCGCCGCCGATTCTAATACCTCTGCCATGAGTGGCATCAGTTCTTCGGGCATTTCTCCACAAAGTCCTGAACCTGCTTTTAGCATCAAACTGATTTGGGGCGTTACTATTGGTGCAATTGCTTGGGTCATGGTGACTTTCGCTGGTCTGGACGGCATCAAAATGAGTTCTAATTTGGGTGGTTTTCCTGCTTTATTTTTAGTGATTGTAGTGGCAGTAGGTATGCTGAAACTGATTTTTAAGTCGGAGGAATTGAGAAAGTGAATTTGGTTCTTGAAGGTTAGGTGAATTAGATGGCTTTTGAAATATAGACTTTAGACATAAGACTATGGATGCATCAGCCTCACGCCTGAGGTGGACGTGTTGAGGCAGACAAGTTCTCAAAATATCGCAACCTAGATTTACTAAATTCTAAAAATTTAGCAAATCACCACACTTGATTTGATAAATCTTGAAGATTTAGTAAATCTATCCTATTGTAGTAAGTTGCTGACAGTATTCCTTATCATTTGTGGATGTAGTACGCTGCCAAATCATAAACAAATATCATTTATTGCTCTTTCTTTAAGAAATCAGCAAACTGTATCAGTAATTCAAATATAAAATTAAAACAATGGATAAAGAGACGCAAAATCTAAAGAACAACAAACTAGCGCAGTGGCTCGATCAGTTGCAAGAACAAAGCTGGAATTTAGAGCTGATTATTTCTGGTTTTGTGCTTTTTGGCTTGTTTCAGTTGCGGGAGTCTCTTGCTATGCAAATAAACTATCTGGGAGCTAATGATGCAGATCTTCCTAATTACTTTTTCACTTCTTATTTTACGCTAAAGGTAAGTCTAGATATTTTTATCTTTTCACTACTAGCCCTAGTTTTCACGAGAGGCTTATGGATTGGAGCCATCGGATTGAGGTATATTTCGGGAGATATTGATTTCGAGCATTTTAAGTACAGCCATAGATTCAAGCAGTTTTTAGTGCGAAGAGTGGGCAGCTTTGATAATTACATTCAAAAATTAGAGCATATTTCTAGCTCTATATTTGCCTTTACTTATCTGCTATTTTTTATCTTCTTATCTATCCTAATGTACGAAATTGAGGCTAATGTCATCTACGATTTACTGTCTAAAATCGGAGCAGATATCATTGCAGGAATATTTAATTCTGTTTTTATAGTAGCGGGCATTATTGTAGCTTTTGATTTTCTAACATTGGGACTGCTTAAGCGAATTAAATTTCCCATCTTTACTCAGGTTTTTCTAGTGCTTTATAGATTTGTGGGCATCATGACGCTGTCTTTCCTATGGCGACCGATATGGTATAATTTTATAGACCAAAGAACCACTAAATGGACGGCTGCGCTTGCTGTACCCTTCTTAATCACCTTTATGATACTTGATTTTACGCCATTCCATAATTTTGGGTATCAATTTTTCCCAAAACTAAAGTACAAAACAGAATCGGGACGTTTTTATTCTATTTATTACAAAGAAAACGCGCGCACCTCTATACAATCCGAATTCTACGACGATCTAAGGACATCGGAGCAAGAAAAGGGAAATTATGAAGTCATAGGAGTGATGAGTTTGCCTTCTCACCGAGTAGAAATTCCGATGCTTGAAGTTTTCGTCAAATACACCAAATTCATGGAAAGTTTTATCGAAAGGCAAGACAGTGGCATAATCGCCTTAAACGAAGTAGGGGTGAATAGCCTTCAAGAATTTAGAATTGCGAATCTACCAGTAGTCAAAAAAACAAAGTCTGAATACGACGAAGCCTACGAAAATAGGCAAGAAATTTATCAGCAGCAATATGATAGTTTGCAGTCAATAGATGCCATACAAGCAGATAGCCTACAAAATGCCTTCATCAAAAACGAACAACTTGCCTACAGAAGCTATCTGGATCATCTAAAGTCCATTATTAAGCAATCTTTTTCTTTTGAAGTGAATGAGCAAGCCGTTTCCGCTGCTTCTATCACGCTAAATTTCCATACCCATTTCAATCTGGGCGAGCAAGGTTTTATTTGTACCTTTCCTTTAGATAGCGTTCGTTTGGGCACTAATTATTTGACCTTAAAGAGAAAGTTTTATAGCGAAGACGTAGAGAAATATTACGAAAGAGATTTTAGTATTCCTTTTATTTATGTAGGGAAGGATTGAGTATTTAGACCACATAGTCCTTCAAATACCGAAAATACTTTCCCAATCTTCCGTTCACCGCTACCGTTGCTCGCTCAATAATTTCACTATCGTCTTGCAACAATTCAGGCAAAATATGCTCCATAAATTGCTCCCCAAAAGCAGCCGAAGCATCTCTGGGCAATTCATTGGGTAAATTATCAATCGTCATCATATCAATACTGCTGCTTCTGAAAGCCTCAGTTTCCGCTTCTTGCTGTGGATCGTAGCCAAAAACAGGATCGGCAATGGTACTGGGGCGCAAGGTAGAAGGAATAGAACTTACGGGCGCAATGTCGCAAGTGACGTCCGCAATAACTTTGATGTTGAAATCATCGGATTTCATGTCTTCTTTGGTGAAAAAAGCGGGTGCTTTATTATCCCAATAAATGCCATTGATCATGATGTTGCTGGCTTTTGCGTAAGCATCAAATTTGGATTTGAACTTTTCAGGCTGCTCAAAGAAAGTGGCTTTATCAAAAGCACTCCCGTCTTTTCGTTCGGCATAATCATTACAAACCAACTGCGTAAAGACAGCTTGTTCATATTCTTTGCTTAGAAAGTCCTGCGGTGGCACACCTTTAATGCCCATATCTCGCAATACGCTGGCTGCGCCCATGCCCACTCTGCCCGTTCCCGTCAGTACGATTTTTAAAGCAGGAAAATTTACAGCTTTGTAATAGGCTTTGGCTTCTGCGTAATCTCTATGATCTTTCATGCGCTTCAGCTCGAAAGCACCTGTCCGTTTGCCATACGTCCAAAGCGCATTGTGTGCACCAACCATGCCCGCAAAGCGACCAAAAGCAATCAGGCGTTGCCCTTTGTTATTGGTCAAAACTTCGTAGTCAATTAAGCGAATATTTTTATCGAGAATGGCGCGCAATAAGTCGCGATTATAGGCTTGTTCTTTGATCGTATGCGAGAAGAAAAAGTACGTTTTATCAGGAATCAGTTGGGAGATTGGGACTTCTTTCACGCCCATTAGGACATCGCAGCTTTGCATGGCGGTGCTAAGCGTCAGATGCGCCTCTTTATATTCTTCATCTTCGAAAATTCGATTGTTAGAAGGTTCGATTAAGACCTCGACTGGAAAATGATTTTGGACGTAGCGGCACTGTTCTGGTGTAAGCGGTACGCGCGCATCGGCTGGTATTTTGCCTTCTTTGATGATTCCTATTTTCATGTGCAATAGTATTTGATTAGGTTTCACAAACTTAGTCAGATGAATAGGAAAAAGAAGGCTTTTCTTATGAAATATTAGTAAGTAGGCGGACAAAATTAATCTACTATTCAACTCGGCAGCATCGCGCTTGCAGCGCTCGCTGCCTCGTGGTGGTCTTGGAGGGCAGACAAAATATAAGATGTTGTATTACAACATCTTATATTTTGTCTGCCCTCCAAACCTCCTCTGCGCGCCGAGCCGAACTGTGTCCGCCTCAGGCGTGAGGCGATGGCGCGCTAGACGTAATTTAAAATTGTCCAAGTACTTATTTGGCTTTATAGTAGTTGATTCAAAATCAATTATTTCTAGCCAAATACGCTAATTTGCGTCGAGCACGCTCGATGTCCTCCTTTGTTTTGAGCAGTACACCAATACCGTCCACGCTCAATAGCTGTTCAATCGCCTGATTTTTATTCAGTTTGTGTAGGTATTTTAGCCAATTGAGTAGCTCACGGGTGGAAGGTGCACGCTCCAGCCCCATATTTCTGAATTGATAGAACAAGTCAATGGCTTTGCTTACGATTTCTTCATTCGTAGTAGAAAAGTGTTTTTGAATAATGTTGCGCATCGTATCTGCGTCGGGAAAATTGATGTAATGATAAATACAGCGTCCTTTGAAGGCAGTTGGTAGTTCTTGCTCTCGATTGCTGGTGATGACAATGGCGGGCATCTCCGCTTCACTCACTTCTATGACTTCCCCCGATTCTGGTAGCACGAATTTTCGGTGGCTGAGTGCGTACAATAAATCATTTGGAAATTCGCGTGGTGCTTTGTCTATCTCGTCGATCAGCAGCACGGAATTAGGGGTAGAATACGCTTTTGCTGCTGGTCCCATAAGCACATAGTCTGATAGGTTTTCGGTGCTTCTGCCTGCGGTACTCAATGTATTTTCTAGACCTTTTTCTTGACGCTGCGCGTTCAATACTTCGATTTGAGAATCGCGTAAATATTTTACGTGATCAAATTTAGCGACAAACTGATCGACGGTACTTTTAGATCCCACTGGATAGACAAACAATTCTAAATCCAAATCCTTTGCAAACTGAATAGGTAGTTCTGTCTTGCCCGTGCCTGGTTCCCCTTCTATCAAAAGCGGCATGCCCAGTACGCGCGCGATATGAAAGGCTTGCGCTAGTTCATCATCGCATAGATATTGCTCTGAACCTGTCCATACGCTGGTGTTTGCCATAGCTTTTTTATTTTTTTGTGCGTTTTCCTCACTGATGCTCGACTACTTTGCCACCTTTCAATTTCAGTAAGCGATTCGTTCTTGCTGCTAAATCCAAATCGTGTGTGACTAATACAAGCGTCGTTCCTGCTTCTTTGTTCAAATCAAACAAAAGCTGTTCCACTTTCTCGCCCGTTTCCTCATCTAAATTTCCAGTGGGTTCATCCGCGAATAAGATTTTAGGTCGATTAGAGAACGCTCTAGCCAAAGAGACGCGTTGTTGTTCGCCACCAGAAAGTTGGGTAGGATAATGATTCATTCTACGCCCCAATCCCACTTTTTCGAGTAGTTCTTTTGCGACTTTCGAGGCGCCGCGTTCTTTCCTTAATTCTAGCGGAATCATCACATTTTCCAAAGCCGTCAAAGTGGGCAGCAATTGAAAATTCTGGAAAATGAAGCCGACCAATTCATTCCGAAGCGCCGCTCGTTGGTCTTCGTTCATATTGTTGAAAGATTGACCATTGATTTTCACTTCTCCCGAGCTGGCACTATCCAAACCTGCACAAAGTCCCAACAAGGTCGTCTTTCCACTGCCCGACGGACCAACGATAGAAAAGGTATCGCCCGCTGCTATGGTAAAACTGACATCATCAAGTACGGTCAATGATTTTCTTCCCGTTCGATAGGTTTTGCTTAGGTTTTGTACTTCTAGCATTTACTGTGATTTATGTGTTAATGGCTCTGAATGATTTCATTTGATCGGCATTATCTATGGAATCTCACGTTTATCTTCAAATCATTTGGGTATCACGCCTGAGGCGGACAAGTCGAGCCCAAATGATTTGATCAAGGGTTTTTAAAGAGACTCGAAGCCCCTTCAAACGAAAATGAACGAGACCTTAATAGTTGACAATATTTTTCTAAAGACACTCGACCAAATTAAATTATTTGTAGCCAATTGACTTCTTAATCTTAGGAATCACGAACATAACAAGCGCAGCAAAGCACAGTTGATTTATTTAGACCAATCTGCGCCTGTACTCGTCTAAAGTTGATAGGCTTCCATATCTCGAATACGATATACGCCGTTTTCTCCGACGGCTTGCAGCATGCGTTTTGCTCTCACGAAAGTATTGAAACGATCTGCTGAAAAATCGGGTGTACCTCTGCGCAGACTTTCTATTTTAACTGTGCCTGCCGAATGAATAATCTTACCGTCGCCCATGTAAATTGCGACGTGTGTAATTTTTTCCTTTTGCTCCGCACTAGCTGTTCTTCCAAAAAAGAGCAAATCACCTGGCAGCAAATTTTGCCAAGTGGTATCTACTTTCAATTCAATTCCTACATGCACTTGCTGGGAAGCATCGCGTGGCAAAAGCAAGCCATTTTGATAAAACACAGTTTTGGTGAATCCACTACAATCCATGGCTTTGCCCGATGTGCCGCCCCAAAGATAAGGTCGTCCTAGATGTTGCTTGGCAACGCTCAAAATGCGCTCCGTCGAAATCTCTTGCTCTAGCCAGTCTTTGTATTCAATGACTTCATTTTTGTGAACATAAGCCACACGATCATCGGGATAGCTTACTTTTATATAATTGCCTGCCATTCCTTCTACCGCTAAAATATTACCAGCTATTAGGTCGGAGACTACTTGCGAACTGGAGTCAGATAAGGCATAAGAAAATCCAAAATCCTTGGCATAAAGCACTTTATCCTTGAGTTTCCAGATGTTATAGCGTGCTTTATCCATTTGCACAAAGCCGCCAGCGTCCAGCCAGCCCAAGTAGCCGTCGGGTGTCTGGACTCTGAACCAGTTGTTTTGCTTTTTGTAGATTTTGAGCGGTGTGCCCAGCGTGGATTGTGTGGCTAATTCGCTGGAATGTTTGGGCTGAGATCGCATATTGCAGGCAGAAAGATTAACAACGCCATATATTTGCCCTTCCAGCGCAGCAGCGGGTAGTTTAGCAATACTGTCAATATAATCAATGCCAATGTTCTCCAGTTGTTGAATCAATTGTTCCCTTGCTTCTGGAATATTGCTTTCGCCTTTCAAAAGAATTTCGCCGCTCTGTCCTTCCGCTTCTACTACAAAAATCGCTACTCTTTTATCAGGAACGAACTCTTGCTGCACTTCGTCAATGATTTCCGATACCATATCTGTAGAATTATTGCATGCAAAGAATAGGGTACAGATTGTAAGTAGTAAGATGCCGTTTTTCATATTCAAGAATTTAAGTAGGTGGACAATGTTTAGGTCACATTTAGCGCGCCATCGCCTCACGCCTGAGTGCGGCTCGCTGCAAGCGCGATGCTGCCGAGTTGAATAGCTAGATTACTTTTGTACAAGTACTTAATTCCTAAATCAAAAGTATTCACTTTTCTCTAAAATGGAGGAGTGGTTTTAATTTTTTCAGTACAGAGCAAACATTTTCCCGTAATTCTTACTTTCAAAGCCTCAAAAGTCGATTGATAGGATTAATTTTTTGAGTTGCAATATGCTGCCCACTAGATTTACTAAATTTTTAAAATTTAGCAAATCTGCATATACTGTAATTTAAGTCTTTTTAAATTTTAGAAGCGAGAAATTCTTTAGAATTTCTCGCTTCTAAAAAAAACATTTGCCGCCGTCTTCGACGGCGGCAAACAAGTAGTGAGGGTGAAAGAAGGGTTTTAGAAAAACCGTCTTTGTCCCTCAACCTCCCCGATCCACAATGTGAAGAAACTTGTGG
>JBCCRX010000176.1:0-12808 GCA_039201015.1 Bacteroidota bacterium
AATAAATTCAGGTTCTAGAGCTAGAGATTTTGTTTTCAGATTTTATCAAAAAACGTAAGCATCCGCCTAAGGCGGACGGTGAGGCTTTTTGGTAAAATCTGAGAGCAAAAGATCAGTTCCAAGAATCGGAAGTTATTGTTTTTTCATTCCAAAAGAGCTTTCGGAAAGAAATAGGGTATTTTTTTTAAGAAAGAAAGCATGACTTTTAAGGTCATACCATCAGCTTCACACCACTTTTCAATCTGATGATCTACTAATATGCTGTTCTCTTCTTCGTTTCACCACCAGATCGAACTGCCAAAGTTCATAAGTAACAATAATGTATGATAATTTTCTATGGTATGTTTTAGAGGTCGCGTAGCCAGCCATTTTTAAGCCAGAAGCTGCCGCCATGAAGTAGGGAACTTGAGTTGCTCCGTCAAAAAAATAGTCGGGTGTTAATCGGGAAAAAGAGTAGAAGGATTGAGCTGCGGGTTTGATATCACAGTTGACTTTACCGACAGGAAAATACTCCCAAATCCAATCGTAACAACCTACTTTGCCGAGGGTACAATTTTTAGTCAGCAGTTGGGTGTGTCGAGCGTAACTGTCCTCGACTGTTCGATAGCTTTCGAATCTATCGTGATAGTGATCATCAGTCATTCGGTGGACACCAGTGGCAGGATAAATAGGCACATAATCCTCGTCCGTCAAGCGACTAAATTGTCTATTCTTTAGTTTCAGTCTGCCTATTTTATTAGCCCTAGCTTTGATACCAAAATGGTTGTTGGTAGCGCGCGCTAACTTGGAGCTGCCTGCCGCTGATTCCAACAAGCCTTGAGCAATTTTAATGCTTGCAAAAACACCAGAATCTTCCATGTCTTGCATGGCTATGTCCTTGTTTGCTTCGATGTAGTCTAAATACCGTTCAGCCGATTTAAGCTTGCTTTTTGGAAAGTCGTAAGATTTGAGTTTGTCAAGTATGGCGTGGCGATTCCATTGAGCGTTTAGTCTTTCTTTTTTCTTTCCAAAGTTCCAGCGAGAGAAAGTTGTGGAAGTAGGTGCGCTCAAGCTATTTTCAAATAGAGTAGCCCAGCTAACTGCATAAGTGTCATTCAGTTCTTGGATTATAGGTAATTCTAAAATTGGTTCAGGATCATAAAAATGATTTGCATTTAAGCCCAGCATCACACACAAAGCAAAGGTCAGCCCAATCAAAAAACTTTTGAGCACGCGAGCCAGATCAATTTTTAGCTGTTCCATAAATCTACATAATGATATATAGATACATTACATATTAATTTAATATATTTTTCGGAGCAAATGTATGAAAAAAGGTCGGAATAAACTAACTGAAGAGCTTGTTCATTAAAAGAGATGTGTCTGGGTGGGTGAGGTTTCATTCATATCTATGGAAGGGGACAGTACATCATCAAAAACCTAATGATTATATCAGCAGCATTTGTGCTAGGCGGTAATTTTAGTAGGATGAAAAGCTCGCAGTCCTGAAAATATTGTTGATCCACTCGCTCTAGCCGAATTAAGATAGGGCTTTAGACTGCTCCCAATTCAATCACCGTGACCTCTGGCCACATCCCCACTCGACCTGGAAAAGCCAAAAAACCGAAGCCGCGATTGATGTACAAATATTGTTTTGCTTCTTCGTATAAACCCATCCAATGCTTGTAGCGGTACTGTACAGGACTCCACTTCATACCTGGCAGATTGATACCAAATTGCATGCCGTGGGTATGTCCGCTGAGAGTCAAATGAATTTTCTTTTCGTTGGGCAGTACCCGATGTTCCCAGTGTGTTGGATCATGCGACATCAATATACAGAAATCTTCAGCTTGCACATTATCAAGTGCTTTGTCTAAATCGCCGATTTGTGGAAAAGGCGGCATACCCCAATTTTCAACGCCCAGCAAACAGATTTTCTCCCCATCGCGCTCAATGTATGTGCTTTCATTATTCATCAGCCGAAAACCCATTTGCTCATATTTGCTAAAGAAATCTTTCCAGTAGCTTTCTGATTCCGAGCGATCGTCGGGCGCACCGTAATAATCGTGATTACCAAGTACGCTGAATTTTCCTTCTTTGGCTTCCAATTTGCTGAAAATATCCAAATAAGGATTGATCTCATCTTTATCGGCATTGACTAAATCACCCGTAAACAAGAGGAGATCAGGCTGTTGTGCGTTTACGAGTGCAACGCCTTCTGCTACTTTGCCTGGATTATCAAAACTACCAGAATGGATATCCGAAATTTGTACGATTTTGAAACCTTCAAAAGCTTTCGGTAAGTCTGGAAAATTGAGTTTTACTTTACTGACTGTGTAAGCATATTTTCCTTTGGTTATGCCGTACAGCATCCCCAAAAAAGGTACTGCCGCAAGACCCGTCGCAGTCCAAGTCAAAAATCGTCTTCTAGAAGGAACACCGCCTGCTTTCGCTCCTTCTGAAAATGTGGCAAATATACTATCGCCTAATCCCCAAAGCAATCTACCAACGTCCTGTGTAAGCATAAGAATGGTAAAAATCAGTTTGCCAACGAACATCGTGAAAAATAGACCAAGATAAATATTGGCAGAAGAATCACTGAAAATACTGCCTGTGCTGACGACTTGAAAAACTTTATAGAAACTGAAAAGACTAAAGAGGCTGACGGCAACGTAGAAGCTGCTGAAAATAAGTTTATCTGTTTTATCAGGAAAAAGGGAGCGCAGTCCAAAAAAAGTATAGAGGTCTAGCAGGAGGTAGATGGTGAGTAGTACGTATAAGAAATTCAATCGAGCGTTCATTCTTGTAATTTTAAAGGCTTAGTAACGATCAAATAATAACTCAGGCGTGAGGCGTGAGACTGATACCCGACGATTTGTAAACAAGTAGCACTTTGTGCCGTTTGCAATTTGGTGTTTTGCGTAACATGAGTAACTTATTATTTCACCATTACTTAACCACAAAAAAAGGCCAGCAAATAATTGCTAACCTTGATCTTTTATTCCGTATCCAGCCTTGTTCCATCATTTATTTCACCCGATACCAAGTCTGGTCGCGATACAAACCCGTCCAGTGCTTACCGCGCACTTTCAACTCGTCCTTTTTGCCGTCTTCGTACCATATAGATACGCCGTATTCACTTCCTTTATTGGGGTCTAATATCGTACCGCCTTTCCAATAATCTTTATAAGACGCTACATCTTCAATGATGACCATTCCCAAAATAGGTTTATTTTTTTTCGCGCCTTTGCATTCACTGCATAGCGCATCTTTTCTATCCGTCAGGATATTGACTACTTTGCCGTAAAATTTATCACCTTTCTTGTAGATTTCAACGTGGGATTTGGCTTCTCCCGTTTCATCGTCTATGGTTTTCCAAGTTCCGACGGGAGAAGATTGCGCTTGTAAAAAACTAAAAGCTGCCAGAGCTAGTATGAAAAGCGTGGTGGAAAATAGCTTCTTCATTTTGTAATCGTTTTATTTGATTGAAAAAGATTTAATAACTCATGTTACGCAAAACACCAAATTGCAAATGACACAAAGTGTTACTTGTTTACAAATTGTCGGGTATCGAAGCCACTCTAATTCAAAACACGGTAGCTTTGACAAGCTACTAGATTTCTCGCACTAAAACACACTAGTGCGTAACAGGAGTTGATAATACAGTTGATAGGAGTCATCTACAGCAGTGTGCTAGAGCTTGTTTGGATTTTGATCTTTGAGTCGAAAACGAGCTGTTTATAGTCCGATTATTAATTTCCAAACAAGCTCTTAACTTGAATAAGACACCAAATGTTCTATTTGCCTATAATTTTAGGAAAATTTTGATTCATTCGCGCTGCTTGGAGTCCATGAAAATGGTGACTGGCCCGTCATTGAGCAAGCGAACTTTCATATCTGCCCCGAATGCCCCCGTACCAATTGATTTTTGTAAAACGCGTTCTAATTCAACTATAAAGGCAGTGTATAAAGGAATCGCTACATTGGGTTTGGCGGCGCGAATGTAGGAAGGACGATTGCCTTTCTTGGTGCTAGCGTGTAGCGTAAATTGACTGATCAAAAGTACTTCTCCATCAATGTCCATAACGGATTTATTCATGATGCCTTGCTGGTCATTAAAGATACGCAGTTGACTTATTTTCCTACAAAGCCATTCAATATCTTTTTGTCCATCTGCTGTTTCGATGCCCAGCAAAAGCAGTAGCCCCTCCCCTATCTTTGATTTGATTTGATTGTCTATCGTAACGGAGGCTTCGGATACTCTTTGGATAAGAATGCGCATCTATATGTGAAATATTTTTTCAAAATCAGTTTCAGAGAAACAAGAATATTCAAGAATCATTGGGAATGGTGTCTAAAAATTGATAGGTTTTTTCTTCGTAATTCATTTGGCAGCAATAGGTAGAGATACCATTGGTGATGACTAGAAAGTCGGCTTTTAGCTTGAAATTGTAAGTAGCAGCTTGGCGAAAGGTTTGGTCGGAAAGTTGAACTTTGGGTGCTTTGCACTCGATCAATATTAGTGGCTGAAAGGATTTGCTATAAACCAAGAGATCAAAGCGTTTTTGGCGTTGGTTGATGATAAGCTCTTTCTCAATTGCAATGCGCGCGCTAGGGTATTGTGCAACTTTTAGGAGATGAAATACTAACAATTGACGCACCAATTCTTCTGGTGTTTTCACAAGGTACTTTTTCCGAATAGCATCGAATAGATAGGACTGCCCTTCGACCGTTTTGGTCTTTAAATCTGCCTTGAATTGTAGTAAATCTAATGCGATATTCATACGTTCTTTTGTGGTGCTTTTAGATATGGAATTAGGCGTGTACGAAGTCTCGTTTTTGCTAATATTTTGCTCGAAAATAGCCTAAGTCAATGTTAGAAAATCACTGAAGAAGTATGCTCCGTAAATCGCTTCGGACGGAAACACCAATTTCCCTTCATAACTTCTTGACTGTCAATACCGCATCAAGTCTATTAGAAAATCTTCACCGCTTCCCTCGCTTCTTCAAATTACGCACATATATCTTCCGATTTTGATTGTGCTGTGCTAGGCTTTTTGCAAAATTATGATAGCCCGAACCGTCCCCTTTTGAACAAAAATAAAAATATTGATGCTCTTCTGCATTCAGGACGGCGTCTATACTCGAAATGGAAGCCATGGTGATTGGTCCAGGTGGCAAACCTGCGTACATATACGTATTGTAAGGCGAATCAAATTTGGTGTGATACCAAGTAACGCGTTTTGCACCAAAATCTCGACGACCGAAGACCGCAGTTGGATCGGCTTGCAATAGCATACCTTCTTTAAGACGATTGAGGTAGAGTCCTGCCATTCTGGTTTTTTCTTCCCCACGCAAAGTTTCTCGCTCTATGATAGACGCTAAAGTGTAAACTTCATTGGGCGTCATGCCTATACTTTTGGCTTTTTTCATCCGATTTTTGCTGTCCCAAAAACGCTCGTGTTCCTTTATCATGCGTTCCATAAAAGTGGTCGGACTGCTGTTCCAGTAGAAGTCATACGTATTGGGAATAAAGAGCGACATCAGCGTTTCGGGCGTATAGTCAATGGATGATAAATAGCTTTTGTCTTGCATCAAAGCCCAAATCGCTATTGAATCAGCGGCTATAAATCGAGCCACTTTTGCTGCCACATTTTCGGGTAAGCGTTCATTGTTCAACACCACTTTCACAGTGGCTTGCTTGCCGCCTCTCAAGTGCCGAATTAGTTGGTAATTGCTCCAACCGCCTTCTATTTTGTAGCGCCCTGCTCGCATTTCTGGCTTGATGTAATTCATTCTTTCGGCGATCGCTCTAAAACCTGTCGTATCAATTAGCATTTCTTTTTGCATCAAAGAATCCAGCACTTGCTCAAAAGGCGCGCCCTCAGGGATGTAGAGATATTCTTGAGACAACTGCTTGGGGACGTTGGACTGATAGATCATCTGATAGTATCGCCATGCAAAAACCGCCCCTATCAACAGCAGCATTAAAACAATAATACTTATGATCGTGATTTTTTTTTTCACAAATAATTATTTTTGGTATCAATTCATTAAGAGCACAAACGCTAGTGCGACTAGTCCGAATTACTTGCCTCTATTTTCCATGCTGAAACTATTGTCATTGCTGCCATCTAAATAGGTAGTTATTCAATGCTTGTATTCACTAGTACACTGTAAACTAAGTTTGTCTCAATTTTGAGAAGCAAGAAATTCCTTAGAATTTCGAACTTCAAAAAACCTATCTACCGCCGTCTTCGACGGCGAATGACAAGGGGTGAGGGAGAAAAAAGGGTTTTAGAAAAACCCCTTTTTCTCCCTCCAACTCCCCTATCTAAAATACGAAGAAACTAAGTTTCTTTCAGCTTGACCTCTACATGGAATATGGAAAGCTTATACTCTCAAAAGTAAGGCAGCAAGTTACTAAATTTCCCTACGATCATTACTAGTAGAACGCTATGCTAACTTTTTCGCAAGCCTTTCGTAAACAAGGTACGAGAAAACGAACGAAACATGAACACTAAAATTATATTGCCCATTACTTTCACCTTGCTCTGGATTGCCTTTTGTGCTTTTATGAGTAGTTATCGTTGTTGCGGCTTTTCCTTTGGAACAGCACAGGAGATGACGGCCGAAGTGGCTGTACTAAGCCTTTCGGATCAAGGTCAAGCAATTGCTAGTGTCAATCGCTCTTTTGCATTTTCGGGCGTTTCTTCTGAATTGTCCGAACCGATTCCAATAGAGTTGCAGACTTTTATTAGCAAAGTTGCCAATTATTTACAAAGTCATCCCGAAAGACGCCTTGTCGTGACTGGACTTTATTCTGCGGTAGAAAAGAACAAAAATGCCAACTTAGGGCTAGCAAGAGCAGCGAGGATCGAAAGTCTATTGCTGGATAAAAGTGTACCCGCCATTCAAATCAAAAGCAAACAAGACATGAGCGAAGCAATTGTTACCGAAGCCAACTTAATCACCAATGCCCTGCGTTTTGATTTCGACGCAATGCCACCGCAAACAGAACTACTAAAAGAGATGCAAACGCACCTGAATGCACAAGAAATTGTCCTCTACTTTGATTTAGATAAAAAAGAACTTCGCCTTACGCCCGCTCAAAGAAAGTTCTTCGAAGATTTGCGCTTTTATTTAGATAAAAACGAACGCCAGCAGCTAAGCGTCATCGGCTTCACGGACAATACAGGACAGCCTCGACAAAACAAGCGATTGGGCAGAGAAAGGGCCACTTTCGTGAGGGATTTTTTGATTGATTTAGGTATTCCACGACGATCCATCGTGACGGAATCTAGAGGAGAAGCCAATCCAATCGGGGACAATGAAACGGAAGCAGGTAGGGCAAAGAACAGACGAGTGGAAGTCATGTTGATTGGAGCGAAGCATCACTAATTATTAGAATCTCGTCTCGCTTTCACTTCAAATCCTTCTGCTTTTCCACAATCATCGCATCAATTAGGAAGCGAAACCAAAAGGCTTGCAAAAAATGAAAAATGAGACCTGCTTTGCCGTCTAAAAAGCCCAAACGAACGAAATAGCGATAGAGAAAATAGAAAAATCCACGCCAAAAAAGTGGCAGTCGCTCGAATAGATTACTTTTCAACCAACGCTGCCGTTCTATTGCATTCCCACCGACTTTGGCTTCTACTTCGCCTTTTTCTCGTGCAGCACTCAATTGCTCTGTAGCTTCTTTCTCTGCCCAGCGCGCATGTCCTACCGTAAAATTGTAGAGTGTATCGGTCACTACATCAATCATGTCAATGCCTTTCGATAGTTGCTCCTTTTTTCCATCAACCACGAAATGTTGGTCGTAAGCTTTGTCTTCGCAACGTCCTTTGGATTTGCGATAAAGGCGCAAGTGAAAATTGGGATAATGGCCGCCGTATCGAATCCATTTGTCCAAGAAATAAGTACGACGACTAAACATGTATCCATCTACATCAGCACCCGAATCAAATTTATTGTTAATCCATTGAACCAATTCGGGTGTACACCGCTCTCCTGCATCAAAGTGAATGACCCATTCAGTATCGAAAGGTAGATTGGCTTGTGCCCAATTGCGTTGCCGCGCATAATGCTCGAAGGGGTGCTGTACAAAATTGATATTTCGAGCCTTCAATATCTCCAAGGTGTGATCGGTAGAATAAGAATCAACTACGAAAATATGAGCTTGAATACCTGCTAAACTATCTAAGCAAGCCTCAATATTGTGCGCTTCATTGTAGGTCAATATAATTGCCGTTAAATTAGACATGGATGATACGGATTTTGATAGGTTTTGTCTTACTCTGGCACATTATTTGGATTCAATAAATCATAGAATTGATCTAGTTTTGGTAGAATAATGATGCGCGTACGACGATTGGTAGAGCGACCCGCCGCGGTAGTATTGGTAGCTAGTGCATTGTACTCTCCACGTCCCGCTGCAATCAAGCGATTAGGATTGATGCCATGATTATTTTGCAAGGCACGAACCACAGAAGTAGAACGTTTTACACTCAAATCCCAGTTATCGTTAATGCAGTTGTTGTTGATTGGCACATTATCCGTGTAGCCTTCTACCATTACTTCAAAATCGGGTCTGGACTTAACAATAGTAGCAATTTTGCCAAGTACTTCATTGGCTCTTGAAGTCAAATTATAGCTGCCACTTGTAAAGAGCATTTTATCCGAAAGATTGACAAAAACGACAGTTTTATCAACCGTTACTTCCACATCATCGTCTTCGATGCCGTCTTTCAAAACACCTTTTAGATTGACCGCTAGTGCTAGATTGATCGAATCTGCTCTGGTCTTAGCCATTTGTAGCAATTGAATATATTTGTCTTTGCGTTGCAATTGCCCTAGAGTCTCTTTGATGTTGTCGGTCGTGGACTGCGAAAGCGTCGTCAAATCTTCCACTCGATCCAATTGCTTATCGCGCTGCACGCGTGCATCTTTTAGTTGATCTCGTAAGTCTTCAATTTGCTCTTGGCGGAGCTTCAAAGTATTTCCTTGATTGTCTAATTCGCTTTGTAAGCGAGAGCGATCCCTATTCGCAGCTGCCAATCGCTCAATGTATTCATTTAAACTTTCACCGCATTTTCCTAAGTCTTTGTTGGCAACCGCCAATTCTTCCTGAAGTGATACAAATTGTTTTTTGCTGACACAAGAAGTCAACAGAAAACTCAAGCAAAGTGTAACAGTAAATAATGTTTTTAAATTCATAAGTGTAGGATTGATGTTTACGGGTGCATCAGCCAGAGGCAGATAGGTTCTCAAAATATTGCTTTAGCAGTAAAGATTTACTGAATCTTTGAGATACACCCGATGTTTATAAATATCGGCTTTGGTCGTCTAAAGCTTAGACCTTATTCACAATAATATTTTTGAGGAGTAGAAAGTATATTTTACAACACTTTCGAGCGAGTTAAAAATTTTTGTGAATAACTACTCTTATTTACCGATAATTTCTATATAATGTTTCACAGTTAATGACTTCTAAAAGCGCTGTCGCATGACTTCGTAGAGAACAATGCCCGATGCGACCGAGACGTTAAAAGAATTGATTTTCGTACTTTGAGGAATGATAAAGTGCTTATCGGTTTGCGCCAATAGTGCCTTACTCACACCCTTGTCTTCCGCTCCTATAATGATGGCGGCGGGAATTTTAAAATCTAAATCAAAAATCAATTTCTCTGCTGATAAGTCGCTTGCAAAAACCTGAATACCAGCTAATTGTAATTGTTCAATGGCTTTCACTAAGCTGTGCGACCGACAAACTAGTAGGTCTGTCAATGCACCTGCGGAAGTCTTGATTGCTTCTGCATTAATTTGTGCGCTTCCTTTATTGGGGATCACCATTGCGTGAACGCCGCAACAAAGTGCGGAGCGAGCGATTGCTCCAAAATTGCGTACATCCGTCACACCATCCAAGACGAGCAAGAGCGGAACTTCTCCTTTTTCGTATATACTCGGTAAAACGTCCTCCAGTTTGTAGTAGTTCAGTAAGGAAAGATAGGCGACGATGCCCTGATGATTTTTTCTCGTGATGCTATTGAGCCGCTCCTTGGGAACGACTTGCACTGGGATATGATTGGCTTTAGATAGGTGCCGAATTTCTTTTTCAAATTCCCCACGTGTTCCTTTTTGCAACAAAATCTTATCCAAACTTTGTCCCCTTCGCATCGCATCCACCACTGGATGTCTCCCAAAAATCATATTTGTCTTTTGCTGCATTATGGACAGGTTTCGGTTTGGTTTGAGTGGTTCAAATTGCAGATGTGCTTTATTTATGCTCTGATGTTACGCACTAGTATATTTTGGTGCGAGAAATATAGTAGCTCTTCAAAGCTACCGTGTCCGCCTTACCGTGTCCGCCTCAGGCGTGAGGCGTGAGGCTGATACCCGACGATTTGTAAACAAGTAGCACTTTGTGCCGTTTGCAATTTGGTGTTTTGCGTAACATGAGTTATGCTTTTGATTGCTCCTTGATTACCTTTTCGTTTCTTTCTTGCTGAGTGGAAGTCAATTTTCCGTAGTGATCTGTCAAATCCAATATAGTACACTTTAGAGGCACAAGGCTGTTTTGTTTTATTCTTTCCAAAGTCAAATCATAAATCCTATAGAGCTTCGTATTCCATCGCACTTCTACTTTTGGTATTTCAATAGAATCTTCTTTTATATCATTGGTAAGAATAGAGACCAGGTTTTCGACGATTGGGAAATATTGAAATAGATTGGAATTTTTGACAATGCGTTCTGCTAGCTCAGCAATGCTTCCAGAACTTTCGACGATTTGACCAGTTAGGTGGAAGAGAATAGTTTGCACAGGAACACCTAGCGTTTCTTTATCGCTCAATTCAGAACTGGATTTTTTTTTCATTAGTGATCTGTTCTACGCTAAGCGTCTATGGAACATGAATAGAAATAAGTTGAGAGGGTGCGATTCTGTAAGCAAATCATTTCAAATTGAGTACACCTCTTCTGCTAAGCCATTGAAAAGTTCCTCCACATTTTCCTTGGTCTTGGCACTGGTCACTATATCAACTTCAAATTGTTCTTCTGCGTCCAGGATACGTTCTTGTTTCACCAAGTCTTTTTTATTGGCTACCAGTTTAACAACGGCTTTAGGCAATACTTCCCTAATAAAATTCAAATCCGATTCGATATTGTCCCAAGTAATGGGTCGCGTCAAATCAAATACATAAACAACTGCTTTTGATCCTAGCCAATACGTTCGCGGTACTTTGTCTTGGGTCACTTCTCCCGCAATATCCCACAGCATAATTTTGAGTGATCCTTTGGAGGTCTCTACCACTTTGGAGTCCACTTTCACACCTATAGTGGTGAAGTAAGCCTCGTCGAACGTATTGTGGATAAAACGATTGAAAAGAGAAGTTTTTCCTACTCCAAAATTACCAGCTAACATTATCTTCTTAGGAATCATTTGCAAGTTTTTGAATAATGTATTTTGGGCTTGCTCTTTCTCTAGCAAGTCGGGTTCATCTTTGTGGCTTTGCAAAGAAGAAAAGCTAGGAAACCTGTAGAAAATGAGCGCTTAGTACCGCTCTTGTTTTAGAAGTAGTATTTTCATCAAATATTCTCACTATATCTCTTAAATCCTCACTGGCGTTCATCAGTGTATCTTCTAGTTTAGAAAATTTATGCTTCGACAGACTTCCTTCAATCGCCACTGCAATGTAATAGGTATATGAATTATATACAAATATTTGATAGTTTTCGTAACCTATTGTTTCCAGATTTTGGTTTTTCTGCAAAAAAGCATCCTCTACAAAAAGCTTAATGGCAGTCAGCATACCCGCGAGTGCATCACTATCTAAAAGATCACTACCCGACAGCGTGCCTAGTAATAAACCAGATTCTTTCTGGATGACATAGACTTCATGGATAATGGATAAATCTATTTCATTCAGAATTTGATCAGCAGGACTTACGTTGGTATCATTGGCTTTATTGTCCCAAAAAAAGATAAGTGTTTTGGAACGCTCCATCTGTCGGTTGATGTTCTCTCGCAACAATTCAAACTGATGTTGAATGTATTTTTTGATCAGCTTGCCCACCACAGGATAGATCACATCCAAAATTTCTTGTTGTGAGGCTTTCAGTTTTTCTTCAATAAGCTCATCTACAATACTTTTGAACTCAGTCGGAAATTCTTGTTTCAAGAATGCCATGCGTTCTTCCAAAATAGGACTGACCCGTTTAGAAAGTTCTTCTTTGTTTTCTAAGGTAGCGCGAATCCGCTGCAATTCTGATCGGTCTTCTCTAAGAATAATCGAGCGGATTTGCTCAATCGCTTTTTCTTGATCATTAAGCATATCTTCCATGGTAAGCGCACCTGCCTGTTTTGAAGAGATAGAATAGCAGTGCATTTTCTTGTATATGATTGAGACGTAAAAATGCGCACAATGATACTTAGTACACTGTAAACTAAGTTTCTTTGCATTTCAAACAGGGGAGTTTGAGGGAGAAAAAAGGGTTTTAGAAAAACCCTTTTTTCTCCCTCATCTCTTTTTTACCGCCGTCTTCGACGGCGGCAGATGGGTTTTTTAAAGCTCGAAATTCTAAGGGATTTCTCGCTTCTCAAAATTAACAAAAACTTAGTTTACACGGTACTTAGTACAGTGTAAACTAAGTTTCTTTGTATTTTAAATAGGGGAGTTTGAGGGAGAAAAAAGGGTTTTGCTAAAACCCTTTTTTCTCCCTCACCCCTTTTTCGCCGCCGTCGAAGACGGCGGCAGATAGGTTTTTTGAAGTTCGAAATTCTAAGGAATTTCTCGCTTCTCAAAATTAAAACAAACTTAGTTTACAGTGTACT
>JBCCRX010000177.1:0-12779 GCA_039201015.1 Bacteroidota bacterium
AGTATAGAAAATTGCATTTTCATCTTTGTTAATTTGATGATATGGTGATTTGGTAAGTTCCTAATCACCATATTACCAGTTAAACAAACCTGTCCGCCATAGGCGCGATCACCAAAATCATTAGAAACGTATTTACGCTTTCTTACACCGAATGGAGTATAATATTCAATATTTTGTTTAATATATGCTTAGCGCACCTCTGCGAAAAACCCTCTGCGCAGCTCTGCGGGTAAATAGACGATATTTCGATCACCTCAAAACCTCTACCTTACCGCCCTCAGTTTGCAAATCAATCAATATGCCTGGTGCTTTAGACACCTCAATGACCGTGGGTTCATTCACAAATTTGATATGGGTATTCGTACCAGGCGATCCGACGGCTTCAAAGCAAATTTCGTAAAGCGCTGTACCGTCCGTTCGATTGATGCCCTGCAATTTTGGATCGTACCAGGCGAAAGTGAGGATACCTTTCTGCACGTCTTGTGTTCCAAAATTTTGTGCTGTCAAATTGGGTAAAGCAAAGCTTTTGACGCCTTTGTATTTCAAGATTTTAGTATCCCATTTTAAGCTGTACTGCATGGAAAGTACTTGCTCGAATGCCCTGCCGTATATCTGTACACAGACTTCTTTGTTTTCGTCTGTTTTCACGTTGTAGCCGCCCAATATCAATGGACTTTGAGCAGTCAAGTTTTGGAATCCAAACAGCAATAAAAGGCCAAATAGTCCAATACTGAATGATAATTTGTTTCGCATATTGTATCTTTTCGTAAGAGAGTATAAAAGACAAGAGGACAACTGCCAGAAGCAAGCTATCAACTAAAAACTTTCAAATTACTCAATTTACGCCTTCTAGCTTTTTTGGCTGTTAAAAAAGGTATAAATTTATCGAACTTCTATTTCTACTTCTGGATGCGCTGCCAAGAAATCTTGTAACCAGCCTTTTACAGCAATGTATTTGATTTCTTTACCCAAACTACCCGCTGATTTCAGGTAGAGTTTGGCAGCAGAAAATACGGGTAAAGTAGGTTCTTGTATGTAGTCAATATCTATGTGCGGATAGCGATAATTTTTGAAATAATTAGTGATATAAATATAGTTCTCGTCAATTTCTACTCGCTTGAGGCGCATACTGAAAAGGTAAAATAAAAAGATACCGAGCACATAAAAAACAGTCAGTACAATTCCAAAAATCGTAGATTGAATGCCCGCTACAAAACTGATATTCATTGCCCAAGTCGCGGCAACGCAAGCACCAACAAATACGATCCAGAAAGTCGGTAGAAAAAATTTGTAGAACAACGTCCAATTCGATGAAAGTCTTGTCATGTATGTCTTTTTGCCAATGCTTTTCCTTCTTCTTCCCATTCTTTTTGCTGCTTCGCAACCACTCGCTTCGAGATGACAATGCTGATTTCGTACAGTACATACAGCGGCACACCTATTAAAAATTGCGTAATCACGTCGGGAGGCGTAATGGCAGCGGCGGCTACTAGAATGATGACAAAGGCGTGACGGCGATATTTTCTCATGAATTCGGGTGTAATCAGTCCTACCTTAGATAGAAAAAAGACGACGACGGGTAATTCAAAGACCACCCCAATTGGTACGGTGAACATCGTCAAATAGCTGACGTAGGAGGCAAAAGAAGGGGTTGCATTCGTAATTTCTTGAATTTCAAAACCTGCCAAAAAAGTCACCGCGAAGGGAGAAATGACGAAATAGCCGAAAAATACACCCGATAAAAATAAGAAAGAACAGATAAGCACCACTCCTCGCGCCGCTTTACGCTCATTGTCGTAAAGCCCTGGTTTAATGAATCGCCAAAACTCCCAAAAGATGTAAGGAAAAGAGACAATAATGCCTAGAACGATGGATATTTTGAGAAAAGTAATGAATTTTTCTCCAAATTTGGGGGTAATGAACTCCATAGGAGGAGGGGTCATGCAGTTGCCACTTTCGTAAATGGAAGTGACGATATTGCAGAGAATATCGTAAGTAATAAATTCTGGCTTGGTTGGCGCAAATATCATGCCCGTGACCAAATCTTTTGATAGAAAAACCGCAACGGCAATGACCGCCACCGCCACCAAAGAACGCACAATGTGCCAGCGCAATTCTTCCAAATGCTCTAGAAAGGTCATTTCTTTTTCCGCTCCTGCCGTTCCTATTTGGTCAACATCTATTTGATCGAGTGGCATTTAATTTTTGTTAATTTGTAGATGCAAAGATAGAATGTCGGTATAAATTCAATAATAAAAACCTATATTTTCAATGAAAGTTGAACAATTCATCAGGTTTTCGTGCCCCTTTTTTGTGCTATATATTTTATGATGTTATTGATGATTTATTGCTGAACCTGAACTCTTTTCAGACTGCTTTACTACTATACTATCATCTTTGAATCGAATAAGCAAATCTTCTTCCCCCTCTAACATTTCAGCAGCAGCAATCACCTTATCTTTTTGAAGCACCAAAGCGAATCCTCTATCTAAGGTCGCTTTTAGGCTCAGAAAATTACTGATTTGTTCTAATTGGTTCAGCTTATCTTTTGCTTGTTTCAATTGTAAAGTAGCTAAAGCGGGCAGACTTCTTTCAATTTGTAGCAATTGTCTTTCTTGGCTTCTGAGGATATTTTGGGTAGAAAAGTGAATCAGTTGCTGCAATTGTTCTACTTGCGATTGATGATTTTGTAGTTTTTGCTGGGCTAGCCATTGAATTTGCTGGAAAGATTGTAAAATTTGTTCTTCGAAGCGGCGGTTGTGCACCAAAATAAAATCTGCGGCGGCGGTCGGTGTTTTTAGGGCTTTGTGCGCTACTAGATCAATGATGCTTTCATCTATTTCGTGTCCGATGCCCGTGAGAATAGGTAGTTTAAAATTGGCAATTGTTTTGGCAATGTCGTAATCATCGAAAGCCGATAAATCCAATCTCGCGCCACCACCTCGAATGATGACAATAGCATCAAAAGCTGCTTTTGAAGCCTTAATCCTTTTAAATTGTTGAATGATCTCTTGTCGTACATTCACACCTTGTAGCGCGATGCTAAATAGCTGTAAATCAAACTGATAGTTAAGATTATTTTGTGCAAGATGTGTTTTGAAATCTTGCCAACCTGCTGCATTTTCTGCTGACAATACGGCAATGCGTTGTATGACGGTAGGAAGCGTAATTTGGCGATTTTTAGCAATCAACTGCTCTTGCTGCAATCGCTCTGTAATGGCTCTTTTTTGCAATTCCAGTTGCCCAATACTATACGCCAAATCCACTTCTTCGATCATCAATTTCAAGCCAAACCGCTCGTGAAAGTCTATTTTAGCTTTTAGCCTAACTTGCTGTCCACTCTGTAGCAATTGCGCCAAGTCCTTACCAATTTCCTTCCTGATTTTGCGATACTTTCGCACCCAAATCACCGCATCGGCTTGCGCCAAGATTTCTCGTTCGCCCTCGCCTTTTTCTAGTAAACTAAGAAAATGATGTCCGCGCGATTCGGTATGTGCCGCAATTTCCGCACTGATCCAAATCGGTTCAGGAAAATTGAGTGCCACCACTCGGCGCAGATGCTCCTGCAATTCGTAAAGTGTGAAAGCTGTTTTGATGTTAGTGTTTAAATTTAATTATTTCACGTTCCTTGAAGATGTCTATGGTGAAAATTGTTAGTCCTTTTTCTCACTCAAAGAACAGTACTTTCAAGTTTTTCCTTCCTTCAAGAACAACAAATTTACCAACTGCTATTTCCCCAACAGCACTACACTTCCTTCACTTTCAAAAATAAGCATACCATTTTCGACCGTTGCTATTTGCCCAGAGTAATAGTCTTTCAATTGCGTGCCGTCTGGAAAAATATTGCCTACTCTAATTTTTTTCTCTTTCTCCTTTGCATCCAAAGCAACGACGACCTGATCGCTGTAATTTCCTTTAGAATAGGTGCGGCTAAAGGTGTAGGGCTGTCTAGAAAGCGTTTGGTGTTTTCCAGCACCCACTGCGGGATGTGCTTGCCTGAATTGCCCTAGTTTTTGCCAATGGGATAAAATTTCTTGAACGCTGTACTTTCCTTTTTGTGCATCTTTTTCTATTTCTTCCCAATTCATAAAAGAGCGCAAAGTAGCGTCGCCTTGTGTACCTGCTACAATCAGGGAACGCGCCGTTTCGTCTCCGTAGTAAGTTTGTGGACTACCTGGACAAAGTAATAATTTGGTCGCTGCTTCGAGTGGCTTTTCTCGTTTTTGATCGAAAGGGCTACCATCATCGTGCGAACTAATATAGTTCACTACTGTCTTGTTAGGTAATTTTTGTTCCAATAAAGTTGCATATTTATTAAAAATACGCTCGTAATCTTTGGTCGCATCGTATTTGAACTCAAAATTGATAAGGCTGGTAAAGGCATCAAAAAAGTCCACTTTACGGTCGCCATAATCGTACATTCTGCCACCACTGATGCCATAACCGTACACCTCACCTACCATATAAAAAGGAACATCTGGATCCATCACTTTATTGGGATATGCTTTTTTCCATGCAGCAAAAGCCATATCTGATTCCGCTCTCAAATCTTCCCAAACTTCTTCTTCGGTATGCTTCACCGTGTCCACGCGATAGCCGTCGATGCCGTATTCTCGGATAAAATCAGTAATCCACTTGATGATATAGTAGCGTGGCGTTCTTGGATAGCCTGTTCTTTTAAAAAAAGCATCCAATTCCGACATTTCTCGTTGGTATCTACCTTCTTTTTTCCATTTTGCTAGCAGTTGTGGCGGTAAATCCACAGCTTCTTCGCTGCTGACTTTTTCTGTCTTGATGTCAGGCAAATTGTCCACCAAAGTACAACTCACCGTCGTTTCAAAACCTTGATAAGTACAAGTCGGGTCTTCCATCACCCAAGCCGTTGGCCAAACAGGGTCTTGCTTCGTGACAGGTCCAGTATGATTGATAACAGCATCTATCAAAATACGAATACCTCTTGCGTGTGCTGCATCTATCATTTCTGCCAAGTCTGCGCCCGTTCCGAAATTGGGATCGAGTGCGGTCCAATCTTTCGTCCAATAGCCATGAAAGCCATAAGTGCGTCCCGTTCCTTCGTCCACGATGCCGTGCACTTGTTCGACGATGGGCGTAAACCAAATCGCATCTACGCCTAGATCACTGAAATAATTATCTTCTATTTTTTCTGTAATACCTTTGATATCGCCGCCCATAAATCCACGCAACTTCGCCGCTTTTTCTGTGCGCCCAAAATTGACGTCATTGCTAGGATCGCCATTTTGGAAGCGATCCGTCAATAAGAAATAGATGTGCGCATTTTCCCAAAGAAAAGGTTTAGATACTTCTTCACCGCTTTCATTGACCGCCAATTGTGTTTTATTGTTACAATTGACGGTAAGTGTAAGGAGTAAAAGGAGGGCAAATAATTTGAAATTCATGTTTTGTCGTTTTGTTTTTGAATGGTGGAATTGTTTGATCGTGATTTGCTAAATCTCTGAGATTTAGTAAATCTTTCGCTATTGTACACTTTTTTCGGAATTTTTTGTTGCACAAAAATTTCCAAAAAGGGCTTTTAGTACACTGTAAACTAAGTTTTTGTTAATTTTGAGAAGCGAGCAATTCCTTAGAATTTCGAGCTTCAAAAACCCTATCTGCCGCCGTCTTCGACGGCGGCGAACAAGGGGTGAGGGAGAAAAAAGGGTTTTTAGAAAAACCCTTTTTTCTCCCTCAAACTCCCCTGTATAAAATGTAAAGAAACTTTTATTTCTGTCCAGAAGACTTCTTGAATCTTTTCGCAGAAAAAATCTTTTGTCATACACATACATTAAAAAGCCCGCCAGCAATCGGGTAATTGTATAGGAGTGAAAGTAAATCTACACTGTCTGTATGAATGCAGATTGAAAGTAGATGATTTTTAGAAATTTAGGCTCATCGGGGAATTTTGTGGAGAGAAGGAATTATATAGTTCCTTCTCTCCACAAAATTCCCTTATTATGGAAGATAAAAAAAGTACTTTTTTCATCTTCCACAAAAATAACCGAAGAGCCGAAATTTATTCTGTGACAGAAAGAACAGTAGAGCAAAACTAAACAAATATCGGATTCTCATAAGTCTTGCAAGGATTTTCATATTTACTCCCCTTGGTTTTTTGCTGATCTTTGTACCAACAAAACAAAGAAATCATGAATCGAAAAAAGTTTATACAGAAAAGTTTGCTTGGAGCAGCGGGTATCGCCACTGGAAATACGATGCTTCGAGCGAAGAATATCAAACTCAAAGAATCGAACTACGACAAATTTATGGAATCTACGACTTTATTAAATGCACAAGTAGGTTTCAATCATTTACCAAATAAAGAAATTAGAACTATGAAAACGATATTGCATAAGGCAGGCACAAGAGGACACGCCAATCATGGTTGGTTGGATTCGCACCACACTTTTAGTTTTGCTAATTATTATCATCCAGAGAGAATGAATTTTGGCGTTTTGCGTGTCTTGAATGACGATGAAGTCGCAGCAGGAAGAGGTTTTGGAACGCATCCGCACGACAATATGGAAATCATTTCTATTCCATTGGAAGGGGATTTGGAGCACAAAGACAGCTTAGGAAATGTCGCGACCATCAAGCAAGGTGATGTGCAAGTGATGAGTGCTGGAACGGGCGTCTTTCACAGCGAGTACAACAAAAACAAAGACGCTGCTGTCAAGTTTTTGCAGATTTGGGTTTTTCCCAATCAAAAGAACGTCGAGCCACGCTACGATCAAATTACACTAGATCAGCAAAAGTTGAACAATCAATTGCACCAAATCCTTTCTCCTAACAAAGAAGACGAAGGGGTTTGGATCAATCAGAATGCTTGGTTTCACCTAGGCAATCTAGAGGCAGGACAGCAAGTTTCTTATGATCTGAAAGCGGGCGACAATGGGGTGTATGCTTTCGTGCTGGAAGGTGATGTGAATATTGAAGGACAGGACTTGAATCGAAGGGATGGCTTTGGACTTTGGGATACGCAGAAAATTGACATCACTGCTAGCAAAGATGCTAAAATCTTATTGATGGAAGTGCCAATGTCTGTTAATTAGGACGAGTGGAATTAAGGGTAAAATTCACGGGCTGATTTTTTTTAGAATTAGCTCGTGAATCATACCTCCTACTACTCTTTCACTCGATCATACTCCTGATTCACCGCCTTTTCTCCCCAACGATCCAGCACGGCTTTGAGTGCTTCATTGGTTTCTGGGAAGCGTCCTTTGTCATCCGTTTCTATGATCCAGCGGTATAAAATATCTCGATGCTTGGCGAGTTCAAGGGCGTGTTCGCGTTGGTAAGAATGAACCAGGTTGTTGGTTTCGTGTGGATCGGCTATTAAATCGTAAAATTCTTCTGCGGGACGTTCATCGCTTGGAAATCTGGACTGCACTTCGTTTAATTCTCCCTTTTCGTATAAGGTTTTCAAAGTCGTCATGCTTTCCCAATCACTGCGATAGTTGGGCTGCATGTAAGGCTTGTCGGTCATGAAATTACGGATGTATTTATAGCGTTCAGTCACCACCGTTCGGATTCGATCAATCGTGAAATCGCAGCGGTCGCGAGCAGCAATCACATAATCTCGCTCGAAGCCTTGGGCAAATAAATTCATACCGTGCATATGATCGGGAATGCGAATACCTGCCATCGCAAGACTGGTGGCACTAATATCCAAACTACTTACCAGATCATTTCTCACTCGCTTACTTTCCACGTCAACACCTGCAATGATAAGCGGCACTCGAATGCTACCTTCATAAAGGAACTGCTTATGGCGCGGCAGTCGGCAACCATGATCGGAAAAGAAAAATACAATCGTATTGTCCAGTAAGCCTTCTTCTTCCAGTCGCTTCCTAATTTCGCCTACTTCTTCGTCTAGTTTCAAAATCGTATTATAATGATGCGCAATTTCTTCTCTAAATATATCGACATCAGGATAATAGGGCATCACGCTCACCTCATTAGGCTGTACAACGTCTGGCGGATTGGGATGCTTGCCACCTAACAATTGTATTTGTCCAAAGAAAGGTTGATCTGCTGCCCTACCTGTCCATTCTGTACCATTTTTTGCTCCTTTGAATCCATTTTTGCCACTTCTATCGTATAAGTCCTCTGTTTGATATACGAAGTTGTAATGTTCTTTGCCTTCATTAAAAGTGTAATAACCTGCCGCTTTGAATATTTCGGGTAGTGTTCTCACGCCTAAGTGATTGGGTGCCCAAATTTCCATTTTATTGCCGCGCCATTCGCTGAAAGAACTGTAATGTTCGTGTGCGCCAATGGAGGTTTGATACATACCCGTAATGATGGCAGAGCGAGTGGGCGAACAAACGCCAGAGGTCATATATGCTCTATTGAACTGAACGCCATTTTCCGCAAGTGCATCAATATTTGGTGTATTGACGAGCTCATCGCCATAACAACTCATCCAAGCATTGGTATCTTCCACATAAATCCATAGGATGTTGGGTGCACCTTCACTCACTTTCAGATTAGAAGAATGGGAGTTTTGAGCTGTTCCTGCTAGTGCAGTAAAGAGCAGTAGGGCAATGTTTAGAATAGATTGTTTCATTGTTTGTGCAAAGTTGGTTTATGCTTTTTGGGTTTGATGAATAATAGTGTACTTGAGGCAATAGGATCGTCGAATACTAGTCTAGCTAGTTGTGTTCTCGGTATCGTTCCAAAAGTATATTCAGTTGCTTTTCTGGATAAATAACAAAGGGTAACAATAATTGAATCTTTCTGTTGTGCTTGTAGTTACTTTTCCCTTTTGGATAAGATTTGAGGAAAAACTACGTAATTTTATTCCTTTGAGCAATGATCTGAAAAGTACAATGTAACAAAAGTTTGTTTTGATTTTGAGAAGCTAGAAAATCGTAGATTTTCTAGCTTCAAAAACTCACTTACCGACGTCGAAGACGGCGGCGTATAAGGAGTGAGGGAGAAAAAAGGTTTTTCAAAAAACTTTTTTTCTCCCTCATACTCCCCATTAAAAATGCAGAAAACTTTGGTTAAAATTTGATAGCCGCTGTGCTTCTAAATATTCATTAGGATGAAGAAAAAATTTAATACGACTGGAAATTGTCTCTCGGAAAGGCATTACATGATGGACAACGCCAAGAAGTTTGAAGAAATCATGGAACTGATAGAATTCGGAGAATATTTTACCATGAATCATCCTCGACAGTTTGGCAAGACGACGATGTTGTTTCAACTTAAAGCAGCTTTGAAAAAAGCAGATGACTACCTTCCTATTTCCATGAATTTTCAGGAGTCGGATAGAAAATCCTATGAATCAGATTTGACTTTTGGAGAAATGATTATTGAACAAATGATGGAGGATTTAGAGTTTTCCAATCCTAAATTATTTGAGTTTTTAAAGGCGTTCCCACCACTAGAGAAGTTAACTGATATTTCATCGCTATTTACAGGATTGGTGAGAAATACTACTAAAAAAATTGTATTACTGATAGACGAAGTAGATGCAAGTAGTAACTATGCTGCTTTTCTCAATTTTTTGGGCATATTGAGAAGTAAATATCTAAAAAGAACGGATATTCCAAGTCTTCACAGCGTCGTCTTAGTGGGTGTTCACGACATCAAAAACTTAAAGTTCAAACTTCGTAATCCAGAAGAAGCTCAATTCAACTCACCTTGGAACATTGCAGTGGATTTTACAGTGGATTTGAGCTTCAATCCAAGAGAAATCGCGCCGATGCTGGAGCAGTATAGCGAAGCAGAGGAGGTGCAAATGGATATTCCTGCCATTGCAGAACGCTTGCACTATCATACCTCAGGTTATCCTTTTTTGATTTGTAAAATCTGTAAAAATATAGTGAATTACATCTTACCAAAGCGCAGCGATCAAAAGCATTGGACACTGGAAGATGTGGAAGCCAGCGTCCAAATACTGCTCAAAGAAGTCAATACTAATTTTGATAGCGTTTTCGCTAATCTAGAGAACCATTCAGACCTATACGATCTAGTCAAACAAGTACTGCTTCAAGGAGAAACCATTCCTTTTAACCAGTACAATCCAACGATTGCGAAGGGCGTTTTGTATGGCATCTTCAAGAGAAATGGTCAAGTCAAAGTCCATAATCGTATCTATGAACAATTGATCTACGACTATCTCGCTTCCAAGATGCTGACCAGTACCAAAAGACGAATCAATTATGGCGGCTTTTTCCTCAATGAAGACAATTCGCTAGATATGCAAGCGGCTTTGAATAAGTTTCAGTCTTATATGAAAGAGCAGCGCAGCGAGAAAGACCTTCTGTTTCTAGAACGCCAGTGGCGTCTGATATTTTTAGCTTATTTGGCACCGCTCTTAAATGGACAAGGACATAGTTTCAAGGAGGTAGAAACTTCTGAAGAAAAGCGATTGGATATTGTCGTGACCTATTTGCAGTACAAATATATCATTGAACTAAAGATATGGAGAGGGGAAAAGCAACACCAAAAAGGCTTGAACCAGCTCGCTGATTATCTGAATATTCACAGCGTGAACAACGGCTATCTGCTTATTTTTGATCCTAGAAAAAATAAAACTTGGGCAACGGAGACCATTACCCTTCAAGGCAAAACAATTTACGCGCTATGGGTTTGATATACGTCTGATTATTTCCTCGTTTCGCTGAAATTGATTTTGAAAAGATAGATTTACAGTAGAAATCATACACGTAATTGAAGTTTTTCGCAGAAAAATTTCAATTATCCCTTTGGACAGAGCGAAAAAGTCAAAATTGAAAATTTTGACTTTTTCGCTCTGTCCAAGAGTTCTCTTTTTGAGAAATTTTATTTCATTTCATAATTTTTCAAAAAGAGGTTTTTTACTGTACAATTAGAATTAAATTTTGCTTTTTCAAATTTAAAATTAGAAAAACGTAAGTTCATTGTACTTGCTTTACAGATACGTCTATCTAAGAGCTTGTTTGGATTTTATCATCCTGATAATCAACATTTTATGAACCTGACGTTGAAATAAATTGCTCACTTATCCCGATAAACTCACAATTGATTGCTTAGTATCAATTAAAAAATAAAATCGACATATATGGAGTCGCAACCAAAAAATCTTTTAAGGTGGATTTTTTGGTTGCTCCAAGGGGTTCTTAAGGGTGAAAAGCATCAAAATCCCTTAAGCAGAAAGTTTTTCTCATCAGAAAAAAACTTTCTGCGAATTTTGGAAACGGAATCCATACTCAAATGTCGATCTAATTTTTTGAACGTTACTAACTCTGTCAACAAGATTCGTATTGTACGCCATAAATGAAAATTATTTACGTGAGTGAAGTCCTACGGTATTACCTTCTGTGTCAATAAAAATAGAAACAAAGCCGAATTCACCAATATCCATCTTGGGTTGTATCACTTTTCCACCAGCCTCTTCAATTCTTTGTTCTTCTGCAATGTTGTCTTCGGTTTCAAAATATACAATTGTGTTATTGCTACTTGGAACAAAATCCGTTTTCGCTACCAATGCCCCTGAAATGTTAGCACTTTCGTGGTTAAAGGGAAAAAAAGATTGCTTGCCCCACTCCGCTGGCGCGTCAGTTAACTTTAAATTGAACACTGTTTCGTAGAATTTTTTTGCTCGGCCTAAGTTTGCTACATTAATATCAAACCAACCAACTGGATTTGTATTTGCCATTTCTTTATGATTTTAAAGTTTTTGCACTATTGCTATGCAAAGGTAAAATCAGTAGAAACAACAAAATTGTAAAAATGGGACAAGCTTATTCTTTGTCAAAAATCAAAGACATTTTTAAGTCGTCACCGAAAAACTCCTTTGGTGTCAATCCTGTAAACTCCTTGAATTCTTTTATGAAATGAGCTTGGTCAAAGTAATCGTTTTCATAGGCTAAATCTGTTAGACTGCTAACCTCTTTGTTCAATAGTATTTTCAAGATTGCCTGAATTCTTATTGTCTTTGCGAGTTGTTTAGGGCTTAAGCCTATGGCGGAAGAAAATTTGCGAGCCAACTGTCTGCGACTTACATTATTGCTCTTTGAAAATTTATTCACAGAGAATTGTCCATTTGTATTTAATATGGTTTCAACCGTTGAACTCACGATATTATCAATCGTTCTTCTGTTGGCTAATTCTTTGAAAAGAAAGGTCTCAATGATCTTAATTCTTTCAGCCGTAGAATTTGCATTTAAGATTTGATTGCCAAGTTTAATGCCTTCTTTTCCGAAAAGTTTGTTGAGTGGTACTGCCGTGTTTTGCATTTCTTTGATTGGAATAGTCGTAAAGGGTAGAAATCCATTTGGTTTGAAATGAACTACAAAACTTCCTGTTATTCCTACTGGCTCAATCACATAGGGTTTTGTCAATTGTCCGATTAAAAAGCACTTTGGTAAAATTGTCACCTTGCCATCTTGTGAATGATGTTTGTAAGTGTCACCGTAATGAAAAATCAACTTCATTGTTCCGTCTGGCACAATGGTATTTTTTAGGGGAACATTTTCCTTTTCCCCATCTAATGTCCAGTATCGCTTGACAAATTCTGACAGTTCGATATTCGGCTCGTATGTTTTCGGACTTAACTCCATCATCAATTATGTATAAAGTGTATATATTTCTCTTAAGAGCTTGTTTGGAGTAGGATCGAACTGTAAATCAAGAGTTTACGGTTTTGACGAAGCAAATAATAGCGACTTTATCGAGATAAACGAGCGATTATTTTCAAAGTCAAGTTCGTAAAATATTGGTTTACAGGAAGATAGTACTCCAAACATGCTCTTAGTACCTTAGAAGCGATTCAT
>JBCCRX010000178.1:0-12751 GCA_039201015.1 Bacteroidota bacterium
GGGCGCAGGACCTGTGATTTCCCAAAATCCGTTGTAGAGGTTCATTTGTCCCACTTTTTCTTCTAGCGTCATTTTAGCCAATAGGGCTTCTACTTTTTTATCTACATCAGATTGGGTTGTGCTTTTTTGTGCTGTTCCCTGCGCAGTATGGAGCATAATGATGAATGGTATTAGATAATGTAATGGATTCATTTTCGTGTTTTTAGTTTTGTTTTTACGCAACAATGTTTTGTACAATTTTTGAGGCAAGTTGAACCACAAAGAAACAAAGAACACAAAAGTATTATATCGAAGATTTATCAAATAGTCCACACTATTCAAAGCACTAAGGCACGAAGGCATGCTAAGTTTCAATTTGTTGATTGCCAATATTTTAGATCAGTAACTTTATTTTTTACCAAAATAAATATGTATAACATGCTTATTTATCTTTGCGTTCTTCCTCGACTGCTTTGGGCTGTTGTTTCTAGTGTGTTTGAAAAACAAAATGTTCATTGGTAAGTAATAGAGTTGATGCTTTACGATCATCTTCACTAAAAAATTAAATAGCTGATAATCAATTTTTTGTGAGCGTGTAAATTTGTCAAATTTTCAAAATTTGACAAATTAATCCCAATTCCCCTTCATAACTTCTTGATTATCAATGACGTATCAAGTCTAATTTTCTTACATTTTGAAGTTGAAGTTGAAGTTGAGATTGTATTTGCAGTTAAACTAAAGCAAAAAGCATCTTAGGCTTCCACGACTTCTTCTCGAATTTGTTTTTGATACAAATCATTGTAATAACCCTCTTTGGAGAGCAATTCCTCGTGTGTGCCTTCCTCTACAATTGCTCCGTCTTCTAGCACAATGATCTTATCAAATTCTAGCAAAGAGTAGATTCTATGAGTGATGATGATAACTGTTTTATCGGCTAGTGCTTCTTCAAAATAAGACAAAATCTGTTTCTCCGTTTTAGTATCTACCGCCGAAAGACAATCGTCCAAAATCAAAATATCGGGCTGCTTGATTAAAGCACGCGCGATAGAAGTGCGCTGTTTTTGACCACCAGAGAGTGTGACCCCGCGCTCGCCTACCAAGGTTTCAAAGCCCTCTGGTAAATCCTTGATTTCCTGATAGATAGAAGCATATTTGGCGTATTGTTCGATCTCTTCCTGACTAGCATTGCGCTTCCCGAAAGCAATATTCTGGGCAATGGTATCGGAGAACAAAAAGACATCCTGCGGTACATAGCCGATGCGCTGCCGCAAATTGGAAAGACTATGATCCCGCAAATCCCTATCATCAATCTGTAAGCTACCTTCGGTCACATCGTACATCCGAGCGATTAGGTCAGCAATAGTCGTTTTGCCCGAACCTGTTTTGCCAATAATTGCCATTTTTTGCCCTGGCAACAATTCTAAATTAATATTTTTCAGCGCCAAAATGCCTGTATCTGGATAACGAAAACTGACATTATCAAAATTGATCTTTCCTGACAAAGGTTTTTGATCTTCCACTTCAGATTGAATTGCGACGGGCGTTTCCAAAAATTCGTTGATGCGCTTTTGGGAAGCAGAGGCTTGCTGAATGATAGAAGCAATCCAACCAATCGCGGTCACGGGCCAAGTCAGCATATTGACGTAGATCACAAATTCAGCAATATTTCCAGGCGTGATGACCCCTTGGATGACTTTGATGCCGCCAATCAAAACCGTAATCACCGTACTCGTACCAATGAGTAAAAGCATGGTAGGAAAAAAGAGCGCATCTACTCTAGCGAGACTCAAAGAATATTGTCGGTATTCTTCGCTTTGTTCCGCAAAAAAACGACCCATGAATTTTTCTTGCACATAAGATTTTACTACTCGAATGCCAGAATAGACCTCTTGGGCGTTGCTGTTCAGTTCTGCCAATTTTTTCTGTATGACCGTGCTTTTTTTGTTGATCAGATTGCTGACGTAGTAAATTGAAATGGAAAGAATGGGCAGTGGCGCAAGCGAATACAAAGTGAGTTCTACATTGACACGGAGCATGGAGTAAATGACCAGCACAAAGAGAGAAACCAAGTTGATGCCATAGAGCACCGCAGGACCGAGATACATCCGAACTTTATTGACATCCTCGGTGATGCGCGCCATTAGATCGCCCGTATTGTTTTTGCGATAAAATGCTTGGTGCAAGTTCTGGTAGTGTGCAAAGACCGTTTTTCGCAAATCGTACTCAATCAAACGCGACATCACAATAATCGTCTGCCGCATAAAGTACATGAAAATACCCATCAAAAGGGCTAAACCAACAACCAGCAAACCAAAAAAGAGTAAAATCTTTCCGATGAAAGCAAAAAGTACTTCTTGGGTAGCGAAGCCATCCAGTTTTTGATAATAAGTAATATTTTCAACGACTAGATCAAATGCTTGTCGGATCATTTGGGGCTGCAAGACTCGAAAATAGTTGGATAGGACAACGAATACAAAACCGAGCGCGAAGAGTTTTTTGTATCTTAAAAAGTATTGATTTAAATATTGTAATTGCTTCAATGCTTCGATGTTTTTCAGTAAACTATTTGTGAAGATGGATAGTTCATAAGTGCAGAAGAATAAGCAAAATCTTTGTACTTTTGATATTAAAATTAGGCAACTTAGCAGTTAAACAATAAACAAAACAACAATAAAAATATATGGCTGATGTGATTCAGCTACTTCCAGATTCTATCGCCAATCAGATTGCAGCGGGAGAAGTCATTCAGCGTCCTGCATCTGTGGTCAAAGAATTACTAGAAAATGCAGTAGATGCTGGAAGTACTTCTATTCAATTGATTATTAAGGACGCGGGAAAGACCCTGATACAAGTCGTGGATGGTGGCTGTGGAATGTCGGAAACTGATGCACGGATGTCCTTTGAGCGTCATGCGACTTCTAAGATTCGGCACGTCAATGATCTTTTTTCTATTCGGACAATGGGTTTTAGAGGAGAAGCCTTGGCATCTATTGCTTCTATTGCACAAGTCGAGCTAAAAACGCGACAGCGAAAAAATGAGTTGGGGAGTAGAATTTGTGTGGAAGCTTCTATTTTAAAATCACAAGAGCCTTGCCAGTGTGCGGCGGGAACAAGCATCGCGGTCAAAAACTTATTCTACAATGTACCCGCTCGGCGTAAATTTCTGAAAAGCAATACCGTTGAGATGCGCCACATCAATGATGAATTTACGAGAGTGGCAATGGCACATCCCGACATTTTCTTTTCCTTGCAACACAATGGCACAGAAGTTTATCACTTATCTAAAGGCAATCTGAGACAAAGAGTAGTGCAACTTTTGGGTGGCGGCAGCAACAAAAAACTCGTTCCTCTGAATGAAGAAACCGATCTAGTGAAAATGTATGGTTTTGTAGGAAAACCTGCTTTTGCTAAAAAAACCAGGGGCGAGCAGTTCTTCTTTGTTAATGGACGCTTCATCAAAAGTGGTTGGCTGAATCATGCAGTGGTCGGTGCTTACGAAGATTTATTACCCAAAGATACCTATCCGCTCTACATTGTATTCATTGAGATGAATCCAAGTAGCATTGACATCAATGTGCATCCGACTAAACAAGAAATCAAGTTCGATGATGATAAAATGATTTATAATTACCTCAAAGTTACCACCCGACACGCCTTGGGCCAGCACAGCGTGACGCCTACACTCGACTTTGAGCAAGACCCGATTTTTTGGGAAAATATAAAAAGAGCCACCCAAGCAACTTCCACCACTTCTAATTCAGATCGCTCGCCCGATGCAGCCATTCCTCAAAGTAGCGCAGAAGAATTTTACGCCACAAAGGACCAAAATGAAATGGCTAGACAACGCAATAATCTAGCCAATTGGCAATCGCTTTATGAAGAAGAGGAGGAGAATGTGGACTCTGTTTTTGATGAAGAAGAAATGCCCGAAGCCATGACCATTAGCAGTAAAATATCTGCTGCACCACAGGAATTGGATGATAGCACAAAGAGTTTCTCAAGGGAAGAAAAAAAGCCACATCAAATTCACAAAAGCTACATCGTCAATCAAATAAAATCGGGCTTTTGGCTAATCGATCAGCAAGCAGCGCACGAGCGGATTCTTTACGAACGCTATCTGCGATTGATAGAAGAAGGTCAAAGTGCAACCCAAAAGAAATTATTTCCGCAAAGCATTCAACTTTCTTTGGCAGATGCGACTTTATTACAAGAAGTCCTGCCAGAAATTGCTTTGTTGGGCTTCGATGTAGAGCATTTTGGAGGGAGTAGTTTTGTGGTGCATGGCGTGCCTGCGGAGTTTCGACCAAATGCTAGTGAACAAGAGGTGATTGAGCAACTTTTGGATCAGTTTAAGCAAAATCAAGAGCTTAAATTGGATTTTCACGAAAATATTGCTCGAGCTATGGCGGTGAGTGCAGCAGTGAAGCGCGGACAAGGATTGAGCACCAAAGAAATGGAACTACTCATAGATCAATTATTTGCCTGCGAAATGCCGATGAAAAGCCCCAGTGGTCGAAAATGTTTCTTGAGTTTCGATCTGGAAGACTTAAATAAGCGTTTTAAAGAATAGATTCTTGATAGACAACATAGCATCTGACTTCAAAAAATGTCTAGAAGCCTAAAATCTATCTGCTCACTTAAACTAATTCTGTTGTATGTTTAGAATGACCGATGTTGTAAAGAGCTTGTTGATTATTAATGTGATCGTGTTCGTGATTACGGGTTTCGTTAATCCAGAACTAAAAACCCTATTCGCACTTCACTATCCAGCTTCTCCTTACTTCAAACCTTTCCAACTCATCACCCACTTTTTCACGCATGGCGACCTAATGCACATCTTATTCAATATGTTTGCATTGGTGATGTTTGGGAGTACAATAGAAGCCATTTGGGGAGCTAAAAAATTCCTGACTTATTATTTAATTAGTGCTGGTGGTTCTGCTTTGTTGCATCTGGCCATGATCTATTTTGGATTTAGTGATCCTTATCCAGCTGTGGGTGCTTCGGGTGCTATTTATGGGCTTTTGATTGCCTTTGCAGTGAAGTTTCCCAATGCAGAATTGATGCTGATTTTTTTACCTATTCCCATAAAAGCAAAGTATTTTGTGCCCGTCTTAATTTTAATAGATTTATTTGTAGGATTTAGCGGATTCAATTCTCCGATTGCGCACTTCGCACATTTGGGTGGTGCATTGGCTGGCTTTTTGACCCTTTTATCATGGAAAGAATTCAACGCAAATCCATCTCGTTAAACAGAACGCCCAAAAAGCTGTTGAAATAGAGAGTTAAATGATAAGTGGGGAGCTTGCTAGTAGCAGATGTTCCTTTTTGACGCTTGCCCGTCATCGTTAATTCTATTGTAGTTAGGGGAATTTATTATTCCTCGTTCTGCATTCGTTGTTCAAAATTCCCTTAATCCCAATATTCAAACAAATTCGTCATGTTTCAATCCATTTGGGAAGATGTAAAGCGAGAGTTCAGCTACGGCAATATGGTCACACAGATCATCATTGTAAATACGGCTGTATTTGTATTGATGGGACTAGTAGGCGTATTTTTTGTTTTTACTTCAGAAAATTCGGAAATAGCCACCAAAAGTTTCATTGAATTTCAACAACTTTTCAGCATATCAGATAGCTTCCTTTACAATCTTACGCATCCTTGGGTCGTCTTCACACACATGTTCTTGCACGTTGGGTTCTTGCATATCCTTTTCAACATGTTGTGGTTCTATTGGTTCGGACGCATTGCCAGTGATTTTCTAGGCAATCAACGCCTCTTACCGATTTATTTACTCGGTGGCTTGGCAGGTGCATTGGCTTTTTTCTTAACGGCTCAATTAGATAACCTGGAAACAGGTGGCTATGCTTTGGGTGCTTCGGCAGCCGTTCTAGCGGTTATCACTGCTGCTGCTACCACTGCCCCCAATTATCACATCAATTTGCTATTTTTGGGTGCAATAAAACTAAAGTACATCGCGGGCGTATTTGTATTGCTGGACATCATCGCAATTGCACAAATTTCATCGAACACGGGCGGTAGCATTGCGCATTTGGGTGGCGCAGCATTCGGCTCTCTATTTGTAGTGCTCTTGAGACAAGGCACAGATTTAGCAGCCCCAGTCAATACTTTGATAGACCATATCACAAACTTCTTTAAGGCATTGTTTTCAGAAAAGAAATCCAATAGCAAGTCTAGAAAGAAACCGCACGTCGCTTACAAAAATCCAAACAAAAAAGCGTCACAAAAGCGATCTAGCAGAAGGGGTCGAAGAAATAATTCATCTGATGAAGGTGATTTGTCTCATCAAGAGAAGGTAGATGCCATTTTGGATAAAATCAAACGTTCTGGTTACGAAAGTCTTTCTACCGCAGAAAAAGAATATTTATTCAATGCCAGCAAACAAGACTAAATAGCTTGGAATCTAGCATTAAGCCTCCCGACAGTATTTGGATCAAATCCTTAAAATGGATCAATCAAGCCTTGATTGTTATCACCTTATTGGCTTACCTAGCACCTTATTTGCACCCCGCTCAGTTCGGATTCATTGCCCTGCTCGGCTTGGTCTATCCACTATTGCTTTTTCTAAATATTGCTTTTGTGATTTATTGGAGCATTAAGAAAAGATGGTATTTTCTATTCTCTTTGATTTGCATTCTTCTGGGTTGGACTTTTTTAAGTCGAAATTTTGGTTTGAGCGGCGCGAACGACATCCCCATTGATAGCTTAAAGATAATGACTTTCAATGCAAGTAGTGGGCATTATTTTGCTCCAGAGGGAAGTAATTTGAGAGACGAAATAAAATTTAGGGATTACGTCAAGGTGCAAGATGCAGAGATCATTTGCTTGCAAGAATTTTTTTACGCACCCAATTTTGAAAAACTAAAAAATTCGGAGCAACAGAAATACCATTTTGCATTTTCGGACAGCAGAAGATTGGTGATTGCCTCCATTCATCCCATTCAACATTACGAAAGCTTAAACTTTATCAATGCGAGTAATGGGACTTTATTTGCAGACATAGAGATAGACGGTAAAATGTTGCGGGTTTACAACACTCACTTAAAATCAAATCGAATCACTGGCATTGTAGATGAAGTAGCAGAGGAGAAAAAATTTCAAGACAAAGAAACTTGGCAAAAGATCAGACGCATGTTTAAAGGCTATCGAGATATGGCTGAAATTAGGGCAACGCAAGCAGAGGAATTGGCAGCTCATATTGCTCAAAGCCCCTATCCCGTTGTGCTTTGTGGCGATTTCAATGATGTGCCGCAGTCCTATACCTATGAAATCCTATCCAAGAAAATGACCGATCATTTTCAAGAAAAAGGGAAAGGAATTGGTTCTACTTTTGCGGGTAATCTTCCATTCTTGCGCATAGACTACATTATGACTTCTCCTTCTATGAAGGTAATCGAAAGCCAAATCATAAAAGACGGCTATTCTGATCATTATCCCATTGTTTCTTATGTCGCTTTTTGATGAAAGTGCTACGCGCTTTTGTAATAATAGCCAAATCACCATCATCACCTCTCTCTCTTAAAAATCAGCTCCTGTACTTTTAAGTATTTGCACCTATCTGTTTAAGCTGTTTATTTGTTCAAATTGTTTATAATGAACACTTTACACAAGTTTATTGCCCAAACAATTAGGTAGAAGTACTTAAATAGTTCCGTTGCGAGATTGGGCTTTTTCCATTCCTTCACTAAATTCGAATCTTCTTCGTCACCCTTCTCAACTCTAATAACTGCTGCGACCATATATGATGCTCCACTAGACATTGCTGTGGTTTTAAATCATACTTCACCCGCAAATCAGGCTCGACGAGGGCTTGGCGAAAAAAGAGACGACGTTGGTTGTAGTCACCACAGATGCGGGAGAGTGCTTTGAGCAAAGGGGCTAATTCTACAGGCGATGAAAAATAGCGAAGCCCCTCCCCTGCTTGAAACACTTTCAAGTAATACTGAATCGTTTCAGTAAATGCTTCTACTTCACTAGCTTCCGCAGCTCTGAGCAGATGTTCCATCAATAAATGGTAATCTTCTGTACTCAGTGTATCTTCCATGAATAAATTATCTAATTTTTGTAGGATGTGAGGCAGTTTAACTTTGATTTCAACTGCAACTTCAAAAAATCAAATCTTACTGATTGTAACGTTTTGCGGTGAAAGAAAAAAATCTATAAAAATCAGCAAGTTGAGGGGTTTCCCGCGCCTTCGGCGCGAAAATCCTTTTGGAGGGAGAGATGAATCGGCGGGTTTACCGCGGATTCATCTCTCCTTACTGAAGTTCCCTTCGCTGCCTCAGCAGCGAAGTATATGGAATTTCGACATTTATGAAACGCTATTACAGCATTTACTAACCACCGCATTCCGTTATAATCAGAAATCTTATTTGCTCTCAAGTGCCCCTAAGTATTTCAAAACAAAAAAGCAACACAAAAAAGTCAATATCAATTCCAATCATTTACTTCTAACTTTCACCAGCCCAACTTATCGGAAATCTCCACCGGAATCGCTGCTTTGTGTAGCATCACGCCCACTGTTTTTAAGCGAAAATAAGCAGCCGACATATACAAAAAGCCCTTGTAAGGACTGATTTTACCCCATGAGTTTTTAGTAATGTAATATTTAGTGCCGTTTTGGTCTTTCGCAATACCGACGATGTGCATCAAATGATCGTCTTTGGTCGCATAGCTCTCAAAAGTACTTTGTCGCAAAGCTTGATCGACCTCCTGTTCTTTCTGAGCAGAGGTAAAGATATCTTTTGCCATTTCATTATCGGGCAGCACGGCAATGCCTCGTCTCGCATCAAATCCCTTTTCACTCACATCGCCATTCCAAGCTACGGTATAGCCCGCTGCCAAAGCCGCATCTACGCTTTTTTGCAGTTCATCGATCGGTAAATTGTAGTATTGTCCATTGGCGTAATTATCTGGAATTTCTAGAACAAAAGTTTCATAAAAAGGCTGATGAGTATAGGAGGTCAAGGTGATGTACTGCTCTAAGTCTAGCTTGAGTTTCTTGGCAAAATCTTGTGCGGTATAAGTGCCTTCCTCAAAAGCAAATTGAGCGGGAATTGCTCCAAGATGATCGTCCAAAATTGCCTCTACTTTTTCTCGCCAATTTCTTCGGACTGCCTCGTCTTTAATGGCACGATCCAAATAGCTTTTCAATTCTTTCGCTAGTGCAGTGTGATTATGTTGTGCATTGTCCGCTTTTCCCGAAAAAACACTTTCGGGCATCATACCATATTTTTTTGCAGCCCACACCACATCATGTGCCAAACTGCCTTGTCCAAAACTCGCCTTGCCTTGTCGGAATAAGTAATTTCGTGCCTTATCAAAATAAACGTGGCGAACAATGTACATTTCTGATAAATCAACGGCTTCTTTGCCTTGTCGCAAAAGCTCAGATTCTAGAAAAGAGAGGGTCGAAAAACTCCAACAAGTGCCTGTATGCTCTTGGTTTTTGACCGTCGTGCAAGCAATTTCTTTTTCGTGTGCGAATTGATATTGTCCTGACCCCAAAAAGGGTAAGAAACTCAAAAAAACCAATACATATTTCATTTGCATAGCAAGAATATTTTAATTTTGGCTTTTGACAAAAGTATTATTTTATCTCAAAAAAATAGAATAAAAGATTTGAGGTAAAAAGCAATAACTAAATTATATGACAAATCAACTATTCGACCTAATCAAAGACCAACTAAGTGAGCAAGTTATGGATCAAATCGGCACTCAATTGGGTAACCGAAATCGCCAACAAACAGAATTAGCAACGACGGGTGTTCTGAACACTTTAATTGGTGCATTGGCAAATAATGTAAAACAGCCAGGTGGTGCAGACGCCCTTTTCAATGCCGTAGAACGCGACCATGATGGTGGCGGACTATTGGATAATCTGCTAGGGGTATTGACGGGGCAAAGCCAAGTGCAAAATAATCGCGCTTCCGATGGTTTAGGCATTCTGATGCACTTACTAGGTGGCAAAACAACGGGCGCAGTTGATATGCTTTCTAATATGAGTGGTATGGATAAAAATAAAACAGCGCGCTTGATGATTATGCTCGCACCTGTGGTACTCTCTGCATTGGGTAAAATGAAAAAGCAAAAACAACTAAATCCTGGAGGCATGCAAAATGTCATCCAAGACACCGTAGAGCAACAACATCGCAACGACGCTAATCCAACCATCAACTTAATCAGTAGATTTTTGGATACAGATGGCGACGGCGATGTAAAACAAGAATTAGCAGGTATGGGGATGAAAATTTTAAGTAACTTGATGAGAAGGTAAGGAGCAATTGAATGCTATTAACTTAAGGATTTTCGACAATGATGGCAACTAGAACTTGCCTATCATTTAAAAGGTTTAGATGACAGGCACGCTTGGAGCTGCCCGTCATCAGAGCTTATTTAGGGCTGTACGAAGTCCCGTTTTTGTTAACATTTTACTCGAAAATAGCCTAATTCAATGTCAGAAAATCGCTCAACAAGTACGCCCAGTAAATCGCTTCGGACGGCAACACCTCTGGGGCATACTTGTTATACGATTTCAGGGGCGTTATTGGGACTTATTTTGAGCATGGCTTAAGACTTCGTACACGCCTAGTTCCTATTTTGTAAATAAATCCAAAAACCTTACTCTGATTCAGGAAAATAAGGACTCAAATCCAACGTATCTTTCATACTCACTTGAAGCTGCTGTAAGTCTTTGAATAGACTGGCGATCCGTTCTTGTTGCGCAGGCTCTTTCGATAAATCTTTCCTTTCCAAAGGATCATTTTTCAAGTCAAAAAGCAGTGTTTTCGGTACTTCTGGATATAAAATCAGTTTGTAGTCTTCCTTGCGAATCATACGCTGATAATCCATGTACGCACCGTAAACGCCTGTTGTCTCGCGTTCATTTTGCTCGCCCTGCACTAGGGGAAGAAGGCTATTGAAATCCACATATTCAGCTTGCTCGATACGCGCTAAATCCAGACTGGTCGCCATAATGTCCTGTAAATAAACATCCGTATGTATTTGCTTCCCTTTTGGAAATTCTTTTCCCACTGCGATCATTGGCACTCTAATACTATGGTCAAATAAACTTTGCTTACCCAATAAACCATGTTGTCCGACGGACAAACCATGATCGGCGGAAAAGAAAATATAGGTATTCTCCATGGCACCAGAAGCCTCCAGATGATCCAATATCTTTCCAATTTGTGCATCCAGATGGGAAATAATCGCATAGTATTCTTGACGGTGTTTGCGAATCGCATAAGGCGTGCGTGGGAAAGGCGCGAGGGCTTCGTCTCGAAGCAGTTGATGACACCCAATTTGATCTTTGAAAGGATATTCGGGCAGCCAATTTTCGGGTAGTTGCACTTCGTCCACATCATACAAATCCAGAAATTCTTGCGGTGCTTGCCTCGAATCGTGGGGCGCATTAAAAGCCAAATACATGAAGAAAGGCGCGTCTTTTTGTGTTGCTTCCTCCAAGAAATTGATGGCATCGTCTCGCAAGACTTCCGACCAATGCTGTCCGCCTGTCCAAAAACCACCTCGTGCTGTATCCGTCGGCAACCAAGTCTGATCTGCTTCATTCTTTGGACGAGCATAACCAATCGGAACAATTTCATGAAAATCTTCCCCGGCTGCAAAACGTGCATTCATACGTTCCCGCGCTTCCCTGCTCATCGTTGTCCAAGCATCGGGTGGCATTCCACCTTTCTGTACCGTCCCCAGATGCTGAAATACCGTATCGGTCGGTACAGCAATGTGCCATTTGCCCGACATATAGGTTTCGTAGCCTTGCTTGGACATCAATTGTCCCCAAGTTTGCTGCATAGCGAGCGAGTCGCGTTCGTTCCATTGTTTTTCTATTGCCCTAGCGCGCCAGATCGAGCGTCCAGAAATCATCATCGAACGCGAAGCCACGCAAATTGCGCCGTGCCAACCACCCATATTATAGGCATGCGTAAAAGTCGTTCCCATGTCCGCCAAGCGATCCAAATTTGGCGTACGAATTTCTTCATTGCCAAGTGCTTGAATGGAATGATAGGTTTGGTCATCGGTAAATAGGAAAAGAATGTTTGGTAGTGAACTTTGCGCTGTTTCGTCTAGTTGCTCTTGACTTTGGCAACTGATCAGGAGCAAGAACGCACCGAGTAAATAGGTGTATTTCACCATATTGGATCGTTTTGTTTTGAATTTGCCAACAAGATAGCAATTAGTCTAATACAAAGGAGAGTCTATCTCCGTTCTAAGAAGCGTTTTCTTACAAAAGCAAATAAAACTCACAAAATGCTATACACATACCGTTTTTGCAAAAGATCAGGACTTAGATGTTCTTTAGTGTCCTTAAGTATTTTAAAAAACACCCTACTTTCATAGTTCAACTGCTACAAAGCAGCACACTGAATTTTATAAGAAAACTTTTCCACTGTAAGAAAAATAAGGCTTATATTTGGATTTTCTCTTTCAAAGGAAGGGTTTTCTCATAAAAGCAAGTAAGATTCAAAAAGAACTAGTTACACTCCGTTTTTTGCAAAAAAAATAGGTCTTATGTGTTCTTAAATGCCCTTAAATGTTTCAAAAGACGTCCTACTTTGCAGTTTAGCCGCTACAAAATAGCGCATTGAATTTTAAGTAGTCATGCAAAATTGATAGAGTAAGATATGTCATATTTTCATGTCTGAAAACCCCTGCTAGTCATTGACATTCAGATGTTTAGTAAAAGTAAATATGACATATCTAGTTTCTTAAAACAACGATTAAATTTGCA
>JBCCRX010000179.1:0-12690 GCA_039201015.1 Bacteroidota bacterium
CCATAATAACCTGATAGTGTCCTAATAAAAATCAAATGCTCTCAACAAATTTGATGATTACTAGATTTTTACAAAATTTAATTTCAAATTTTTGCTAAATTTTCAATATATCAGAATTTAATTTTAAAACATACTCTAAAACAGTCTATGGTTTTGAAGATGTAACAGACCTTAATGATTATGCTTATGATAATAATGGCAATCGGATGACCGATCCTGATAAGGGCATTAGTGTGACCTACAATCAATTGAACCTACCTTACAAAGTAGTCCCCCATAAAACGTTCATTAAAAAATAAGCCTGAAAAACAGGATAGCGCATTTTACCTTTGTAAAAATTAACGGACAAAAGGAATTTCGATGAGCGACCCTCATAATTCATTGGAGCCATTGAGCCCGGAAAGTAGTTTGGTCCGAGTCAATTCTTGGAAATAAGCATTTGGTGAGGGTTTAGTGCACCTAAACCTATCCCGTAGGTGAGATTAATCAGCTTAAAAATTGACTTGATCGAAATTCTCTTTAGTCCAAAAAATAATACAATGTCAAAGCGCACGGTACAGTTTTCGATGGTACACCCCCATGCAGCGGGCATAGATGTAGGCAGCAAAAGTCATTGGGTATGTGCAGGACAAGGCAAAGATTATATTCGACAATATGATGTATTTACCGAAGACCTGCACGAGCTGTCAAATTGGCTAAAATCCCTAGGTGTCCAAACCATTGCAATGGAAAGCACTGGTAGTTATTGGAAGAGCCTCTTTTTACTACTTCAAGATCATGGTTTTGAAGTGATTTTAGTTCATGCAACTCATGTGAAAAATGTGCGAGGGAAGAAATCAGATATACAGGATTGCCAATGGATATGGCAATTGCATAGTGCTGGTTTACTATCGCCCAGTTTTCAACCTGATGAATTGACCGAATCTTTGCGTGCCTATACGCGTCATCGTAAGAGTCTTATCCAGGGTGCAGCTCGATATATCTCTAAGATGCAAAAAGCTTTAGTGGTTCAAAATATCCACCTTTCGGTAGTGCTGACCGACATTACGGGTAAAAGTGGAAAAGCGATCATTGAAGCCATCTTATCTGGTGAACGCGATGAGAAAAAATTGGCTGCTTTGGCTGATCCTCGTGTCAAAAAGGATAAACAAACCATCGCTAAAGCATTAAAGGGACATTGGAAATACCAACATCTTTTTGAGCTGCGTCAATCTTGGCAGATGTATCAATTTTATCACCAACAGATTGCGCAGTGTGATATGGAGATTGAAAAAATACTGCAAGCACAAATCAAAGCCAATAGTCAACAAGAATTGGTTTATGAGCCGAAAAAAAAAAGAAGCGGAAGAAAAATGACCCTTCTTTTGATTTAGCTCAAAACGTTTATCAATTGACTGATGGAGTTGATTTGATGCAAATTGACGGCGTTAGTTTCGGCTTAATCCTGACCCTAATTGCGGAGGTGGGATTAGACCTATCTAAGTTTCCTTCTGCCAAACATTTTGTGTCATGGCTGTGTTTGTCGCCGAACAAAAAAGTGAGCGGTGGTAAAGTCTTATCTTCCAAAACTCGAAAGAATAAGAATCGCTTAACTACCGCTTTTAGGCAAGCAGCTAATTCAGTTGGGAATCAAAAAGATACTGCTCTATCTCATGCTTTCCGTGCTTTAGCTTATAAACATGGTCGAAAAGTAGCCATTACGGCTACGGCTCGTAAAATTGCTACCATTGTTTATAATATGCTTGAAAAGGGACAACCATATCAACCTTTAGGCACAGAGGAGTACCAAAAATTAGTGCGCCAAAAAAAATTAATGAACATTCAAAGAACTATTGAAAAGCTGGATGTGAAAGCAGCCGAACTGGCTTTCGCTTAAGCTTTTCGATGGCAAGTTGGGATAATTCGGTTGTAATGTCTTAGGCATTACTTTAATCATTAGTGCTCAATCCTAAAATCTTGAGGTAATTTTGTTTTAGGTGAGTATTAGACACTTTGTCTTCTAAACCTGTATTTTCTTCCTCAAATGATGTATCATGTCTTTCGTAATAGCCGCTAGATCATAAGTCGGTTGCCAATTCCAATCTTTGCGAGCAAAACTGTCGTCTATGCTAGCTGGCCAACTAGCTGCAATCTTTTGTCTGAAATCAGGCTGGTAAGAGATGCTAAAATTAGGCAGTTCTTTTTTGATTGCAGCAGCAAGTTCTTTTGGAGAAAAACTGATACCCGATAGATTATAAGCTGTTCGGATGCTCAAATGATCGCTCCGCGTTTCCATCAATTGCAAAGTACCTTTAATAGCATCGGGCATGTAAAGCATTGGCAAATAAGTATCTGCTTTCAAAAAGCAGTCGTAATGCCCTTTTTCCAATGCTTTGTGAAAGATTTCTACGGCATAGTCTGTCGTTCCACCGCCTGGCATACTTTCATAGCTGATGATACCAGGATAGCGCACCGATCGAATATCCAAGCCATAGCGTCTATGATAATATTGACTCCACAATTCGCCTGTCAGTTTGCTGATGCCGTAAATCGTAGAAGGTTCTAAAGAAGTATGCTGTGGCGTTTGTTCAGTGGGCGCAGTGTCTCCAAAAACGGCAATAGTACTTGGAAAAAAGAATTTTTTGATGTCCTTTTCCCTAGAAAGTTCAAAAAGTTGGAGCAAGGCATTGAAATTGACATTCCAAGTCTTCGTGGGCATCCACTCCCCCGTAGCGGAAAGAATCGCCGCCAGATGATATATTTGCGTAATTCCATGATCTTCAATGACTTCTGCTATCCGCTGGGTATTTAAAATATCGAGCATGATGAAACGTCCTTGCGCTTCTTCAGGATGCTCAATATCGCTTACAATCACTTGATCTTCGCCATAAATATCACGCAGGGCAGCCGACAAAGCCGTACCAATTTGTCCTCTTCCACCTGTGAGGAGAATCATTTCCTTTTTCATATATCTTACTTGGTTAGCGAGGGGAAAGGTAGGCGTTTTTGGAGTAAAATCTAATTTGAAGACATTTTTTAAGTAGCTTTAAGATCAAAAGTGTTAGACAAAAATCCTTTTGTCCCAAACTTCAAAAGTCTAGTATTCAGAAGAGTACAAACTTTGTAGATTTCGTTAGTCGCATCAGCCTCAGGCAAAAGTCTTTCACCTTGGAAACCTGTCTGCCTCTGGCTGAAAAACTTTTTGTGATTTTTAGATACGGTAGCTCAGATTTACTAAATCTTTGAGATTTAGCAAATCAAAAGAAATGATTTGCTAAATTTTTAGAATTTAGTAAATCTAGATTACCCATGTAATTGAGAGCATGACTTTCAGATCATACCCTTAGCTAATTTAAACCACTAAGGAAAGTAAGAATTAATTTATTGATTATCAGTATTTTAAATTTGTTAATGGCTATTCTTCTAAGATTGTAATGTTAGGCAGGGTACTTAGTATTCACATTTTGCAAAAATTGTCAAAGAAACTTCTTTTTTTACGCAAGCAAATACGATCCACATGCTCAACGCACCTGCTTTTATAGCTGCACTTATTTTGGGTTTTTCCAAATCTGGTTTCAAAGGATTGGGCTTCATTCACGTGAGTCTCATGGCTTATGCTTTTGGTAGCAAAGCCTCTACGGGCATCCTGATTCCATTGTTGATTTTTGCGGATATTTTCGCCATTATTTACTATCGAAAAGACGTAAATTGGAAGGCGTTGATTCGATTGTTTCCAGCAATGGCAGTGGGCGTCGTTATTGGTGTACTCGTCGGGGATAAGATGTCTAGTGAAGTTTTCAAAAAAGTAATGGCGAGCATTATTTTGGTCAGTGGCATTGCCTTAGTGGTCATGGATCGCATGCAAAATGATAGCGTACCAAAAAATCGTACTTTTGCCAATATTATTGGTTTGACTGCTGGTTTCAGTACTATGATTGGTAACCTAGCAGGACCCCTTGCTAATATCTATTTCCTAGCCATGAAATTTCCAAAGAGGGCTTTCATTGGCACGGTCGCTTGGCTGTTCTTTTTCATCAATATCTTCAAATTACCTTTTCACATCTGGGTCTGGGAAACCGTGAATAGGTCTTCTTTGAAAACGGATATTTGGCTTGCTCCTTTCGTTATTCTAGGTTTTGTTATCGGCATTTTTTTGATTGAGAAAATTAGCGAAACACTTTTCAAAAAATACATCATTGTGATTACGCTACTAGGAGCAATCTTAATTTTGTTGTGATCAGGAATGGTCCACAAATAGATGTACATTTTGACTTGCTCTTTTTTCCTTGTTTTTAGCATTCCCATCCGCTTTGCGGTTCAGAAGCTCACACTTCTTCCTGCCTTGAATAAGAAAAAAATAACTGCCTCAAAATTTGTAAATTTATTTATATCCCATTCCTAAACTATCTTTGCTCGTATGAATATCAATCAAATCCATAGAACAAAGGCACAACGATCTAGAGAAGTCATTGAAAGACTTTACATAGCGATGCGCCATTTGTTTATCAGAGGAAGCTATAAACCGCTAGGCGAATCGGGTAAAGCGATGATCGAAGCCCTGTGCGTATTGAAACCAGAAATTTACGGCTCTATCAATGATTCTGAACGCGTGGAACTGGGTGGGCTGCTCTACATTTTCCAACGTCTGCCCAAAGGCATTGAAGAATGTCGCTTCATTAAATTGATCTCAAAAGAAGGTTTCGAGAATTCCAAATTTCCACCAATCATCGCACCCAAACGTCGTCGGGATTGCTATCGCATTGATGAAGAGCAGATGTACATTGAAATGACGCGCGGCAGAAGTGATATCTATGATATTTTGACGCATTTGACCTTCATGTACATTGAGGCTTCGAAGATCAGGAAAAACAGTTTAGACAGTAAAGGCAATCGGCGCAGGGATTGGCTGATGCTAGAAGAAATTGCTTTGCAAGAAGGCAGAGGAGAAGAGTTCAGCAAGGAAGTCGGTTACACTTATTTGAGTACATTGCTGGGGCGCACTTACGAAGAAATTGTGGATATAGACGAACGTTTCGAGGCGGCTGGTGGAAGCGTCAATAGCTTGTTTCACATTATATATTGGCTTGGAAAACGCTCCATAGAAGAGTTTCGGGAAGGCAACGCGAGGGAAATTTCCTTTTCTTCTGCACTACGAGAAAAAGTGGGACATCATATTTATGGAGAGCTTTGGGCAATGAACATCAAGCAGTTTTTGGCTCGAAGGAAATGGCTTAAACGCCCACTGCACATCATCAGTGCAAACATGCACAGCGTCATGAACTCTATCTACGCGACGGCTGCGCTGGAAGAATTGAAAGAAGATTCCCTAGAGGATTTGGCGAGACAACTGAGTATGGAAAGTGAACGCAATGCACGTCGGAAAGTAGAGCAATTTGCGCTGGACAACGGGATGTACAGTTTGAAAGATCGCAGCGGCACGAACATCGAAGTACAAATCATTGATCTGCCACAAGTCGATACTAGTCTTATGGCAGCCGAATTGCATTGGAATGCAGAAAAAATAGAAGAAGAGCGGCCACTAATTATGGTTATGGACTATGCCTTTGGAGAGCAAGCCTACGAGGTCATGGACGAACTGCTGAAACCTTACAAAGCGAAAGGAAAGCTGCACCAACTCAACATTGCATCCATTTCCATTATGGGAAAAGCAGGCATTTTGAAAGGCACTAAAAGCGACATCATGGTGCCTTCCGCGCATATTTTTGAAGGCACTGCCGATAATTATCCCGTCGTGAATGACCTAAAAAAATCTGACTTTGAAGGCAACGATCTCGCTGTTTTTGAAGGTCCGATGATTACGGTTTTGGGGACTTCGCTCCAAAATCGAAAAATACTACGCTTTTTTGTAGAATCTTCTTGGCAGGCAGTGGGTCTGGAAATGGAAGGTGCGCACTATCAAAAAGCAATACAGTCGGCTTCCAAAATCCGAAAGAGTATCAACGAAAATGTTGTTTTGCGATATGCCTATTATGCTTCTGATAATCCACTAGAAACGGGCGCGACACTGGCTTCTGGCAGCTTGGGCATCGATGGTGTGAAGTCCACTTATTTGATTACGGTGAAGATTTTGAATCGGATATTGGAGTAAGTTCCTCCATTTTCTCCAACAACCACCGCTTATTCACAATATTATCATCTTCCAAGATGGCTTGTCGCAATTTCTCAAAAGTAGGCTGCCATTTTTCTGTTGGCTCGTAAGCTTTTTTCGATCTTAGCAAAGCCAATTTTTTGGTGTATCGCACCAGACTGTCTATTCCTTTACGATAGTCTTTAGACACATTTTTTTGCCGTTTCAGATATTGTCTAAACGTATCGCTCAACGGCAGCAAGGCTTCTAGTTCCTCCAATTCATAATAGGTGTAAAGCAGCATGGACTTGGCAGTAATGGCGTAGCGAACATCGGAGAGATCCAAGTAAAGCAACAGTTTCAGGGCTTTGCTGTACTGTTTATTGTAGTAGTGCAAAGAAGCTAAATTGAAGTTATAGGCATGTTCGCGTTGATTGGGATGCAAATGGGTTTTGTAGGTCTCAATGAATTGCTCAATCCAAGCTTGCTTTCCTACTCTTAGTCCTAGTGTTACGATGTTTTTATAATGCCATTCAGAAAGGTAGCTTTGCTCGAATAAGAAGCCTTTTTCCAATTGTACGCGAATCAAATCAAACAGTAGTGGCATAAATTCGGACTTGCCTTCATTAATTTGAGTCGTGCAAAAATTTTGTAGATACAGATAGGTGCTTTGCTGTTCTTTTGGACTGAAATAAGCGGCGTTTCGAGCAAGCGTCACTAGCGTTTTTTGATAGCTTTTAACGCTTCTCTCATTCAGCATCTGATAGATTTGATGATAAACCGCAATCGAAGGAATATCGCGATAATGCTCCCAATTTTCTGCTATCGCTGTCAGCAAAACATCCAATAAACGACTGGCATATTCTACTTGTAAAGTACTTTCTCGCACTAGAATTTCGCAAGCATCACGTAGCTTTTCTGAGAGGTAAAAATAGTCCAAATGATTTTGCTTTCGCTGCAAACTATCATCGCTTTTGTATTGCCGCAATTGCTCGTAAAACTGATCGGTTTCTTTGGCAAATAGGTAATTGAGGTACTGAAAATGGGTATCTTGAAATGAGTAATTCGCTAAGTATTTTTCGCTGCGTTTGAGTTCTTTTTTATAGCCCTCCAAATCTCCTTTTTCTCGAATGTGTTTCATTAGATCAATTTGCCGTTCCATATCTTTTTCTTGCCACTTTTCTTGCGCCAAAAATTCGTGTAGCAGTCGTTTGGTATAAGTAAAAACAATCGCCAATTGCGCCTGATCGTGTTTTTGTGCACCAAAAACGACTTTAAATAATTTCTCCCGACCACACTTTCGTTTCTCAAAATCTGGAAAAATATCACTCAAATATTGCACTAAAGCGTTTACTTTATTATGCTTATTGAAATAAGGGGATTGCACAAATTCCTTAAATCGCGTCATTTCTTTGCGATTCAATAATTTCAGCAAACGAAATAATGTATTTTTGTACATGAAAAATCCAAAAATTAAATAAACCTATTTATAAACAAATATCTGATAATGAATTAATTAAGCAATTAATTTGCAACTAAAATACTAATTAAAATCCAAAAATAGCAAATGAAAGTCTTTTTAAATAATAGTGGTAAGTCGCATTTTTGTATTGTGATTAAAAAACATTCTTTGGAAGCAAATTTCGCTTCTTAATTATCGCCCGATTATTTAAAATATTCAAGTCTTTGACCATGAACAAATTATTTATCTTTTTACTTTTATGCTTCACCAGCACCTTCCTTTTTGCTCAAGAACAACGGTTTTGCTTCGATTTTGAAGAACTCACACCCGATGAAGTTTACTCAGAAAATACAGACTATCAAGCAGGAGATACTATCTTTGAAAGAGCGGCAGCCAGTGCTATCTTATTCCCCATTATAGATCGCAATGGAAATACTGATTTTTTCTCCGCTAGGGTTACTCAAAATCCTTTTAATTTCTCTCCTAGTAATTTTGTTTTTTCACAAGGACTATTGCTAGAAAACATTAGTATCCACTTCGACTTTAGCGACCTATCAGCTAGCATTACTCAATTGTCCATCAACTTCATAGACGGTGGTGCACCTGAAAATATAGCGGTCAATGGCGCACGCGTAGAGATTTTGACGAGCTTAAACCAATTGAGGCAAGATATTGCACCAGGTGTGAGTGCAATTCTTGAAATGGATTCCTCTATTGTGGACAATTTGGAATACGGAACGCTCTTTTTAGAGGGCAATATTGAGAGCTTTGTCATCGGCGGAGAACAGCTTTTCATAGACGATCTTTGTATCGGCAATGCAATCACAGCGGGATGTGGCATTAGAAACATTGCGATTGCGCCACAAGAATGTTTTGATAATGAAAGATATACTGCTATACTCGATTTTGAATACGAGGAGACCGAAGAAGAACTATTCAATTACTTTTTAAATGACGAATTAATTGGTTCAAGAAGATTGGATGAACTTCCTGTTGTTTTGGATTTACCGTACCAGCAAAATAGCGAAATTGCTACAGTAAGTGTCTGTGTAGAAGGAAATAATCCTTGTTGTGAAGGCATTGATTACATTCAACCCAACTGTGATTTCGTAGGCGATTGTGCGATAGAATTTATCGATTTACATGCCACGCCCTGCGATGACAATGGAGAATTTTTCGTCAACTTTTTTGTCGGGGTCACAGACGGTAGCAACCAGGGTTATCTTATCGAAGATATTTTCAATAATACATTTGGCCCTTTTGCTTATCTCGATTCAACAGTGGTGCTCGGTCCTTATAGCGATTTGGATGATGTTCCCTTGGTTTTTAAAGTCATTGACGCAGCAAACGAAAACTGTAGCGCACAAAGAGCGCTTTTCGACATCTGTCCTTCTTGTCGTTTTGAAGAAGTATTTTTTGAGCCTTATCCCTGCGATGAAAATAATCAATTTTTACTAGATATTTTTGTCTTAGCACAAGGAGGTAGTGAAGCAGGTTTTCTAGTCAATTATATGGGAGAAGAATTTGGACCATTCAGTTATCAAGATAGCTTAGTGACGATTGGGCCTTTGAGTACGGGTTTTGATGCACCACCTGAAATTTTCCTTTTTGATGCAGAAAATCTCAATTGCTTTTATTCCGAGATCATTAATGCGCCCTGTGGCTTAAACTGCGAGTTAAGAGTAGCGGCAGAACTAACCGATTGTGATACCAATGGCGCATTTTTTGCGGAAGTTCTAGCAGAAGGTGGTTTTTCAGAATATACTGTAGAAGCAGGTGGACAAACTTGGGGACCTTTCGCTTATGGTGATCGCAATGTGCGAATCGGGCCTTTCCAAAGCACAACAAGAGAAAGCTTTTTTATCATCATTCACGATCAGACACTTTCTTATTGCACGGACACCTTAGCACTTGAAAATCCTTGTTTCAGTAGTGCTTGTAGCATAGAAGACATTGTAGTGGAAACGACGGAATGCAAGGACGATGGCAGCTTTGGACTATTCATACAATACAATGTACCGACGGACGGATTAGATACCATAGCACTTCAATATCAAGATCGGATATTGGGCTATTATCCAGCCAATGAATTGATTGAGATTGAGAATTTTGTATTTCGACGCGAAAATTTTGTTCGACTTTGCCTCATCAATGGCAATGAAGAATGTTGCGAAGAAGTATTCTTCGAAGTACCAAATGGCTGCGAAGGTGGTGGTGGTAGTTGTATAATAGAAAATGTACGCATTCGTCCAACGGCTTGCAATGATGAAGGATTATTTAATGTGGAACTAGGCGTTTTTCCAGAAAATGCGGGTGAAAATGGTTTTACCGTCGATGTATTTGGAGAGATATTTGGACCGTTTAGTTATGCTGATTCTTTTGCAGTGATTGGACCATTTGGTGGAAATACAGAAGAGGTTTATGAAATTATCGTTTCCGATTTCGACCGTCCAGAGTGCTTCTATGCCGATATTTTTCGCTCCCCTTGTCGTAGCAATACTTGTGGCGTAGCAGATGTTGAGATTACGGTAAGTGCTTGTGATACCAATGCGCAATTCGAGTTGGAAATATTTCTTCGGAATCCCAATCCAATTGGAGAAGGTTTTGTGGTCACTACCAATGGAAGAGATTATGGGCCTTTCAGTTATGCTGATTCCTTGATCGTCATTGGGCCAATCGACGGCAACAGCAATGCTCCTTTTGAAATCTTGATTCAAGACTTGATTGATCGAAACTGCTTTTTCAGAGCAGAAGCTTTTTCGCCCTGTTCAGAGACTTGCCGATTGACTGATCTCTCTGTAGAAACTGGTGAATGCAATGAAGACGATAGCTTTAATCTAATCATTGATGTAGATGCCCAAAATATCACGAATGATTCAATTGATATTTTCTACAATGGTCGTTTTCTAAATACTTTCAGTGCTTTTGATTTACCCATTTTATACAATGATTTTCGGGTAAACGCAACGGATAGTTTACATTTCATTCGATTGTGTGTCAAAGACAATCCCGACTGTTGTGTTCGACAAGAAATCTTTCCACCTTGCTTCACTTCAAATTGTCACATTCAGCGTGTCATTGCAGAACCTTTGATTTGCGAAAACAATGAATTCAAAGTAGATATCTTTGTTGAGTCTACACAACCCAATCTAACTGGTTATTTCATACAAGTCAATGAAGGTCAGTTCTTTGGTCCGTTCAGCTACGAACAAGAATTTGTGACTATCGGTCCATTTCCTGGAGACGGCAACACAATTTATCGCGTCAGTGTCGTGGACGGCGAAGATCGCTCTTGCCGAAATGGGACGCGTTTTCAAGCCGTTAGTTGTGCTAATCAATGCAATATCAACGATCTGGTGCTAGAAGTTGGAGAAATTTGTCGCGACGACGGCACTTTCCCCCTCAGCATAGATTTGGATATTCAAAATCCGATTGGCATGGGCTATTCTGTTTTCTTAGAAGATCAGTTGCTAGGGACTTATCCTTACGGCAGCGATCCACTGTTTTTCCCTCGCTTCGATATTGGCGGACGCGCGTCCGCGACGATTGCGGTCATTGCGGGTGAAAATAGGAATTGTGCGATTCGTAAAATATTGGAAGCTCCCGAATGTAGTATAGATACCAGCGACCTTTGGCCAGGCGACACCAATAGCGACGGCTTCGTGCATCATTTTGACTTGCTGAATATTGGTTTGGCTTACGGTGCAGAAGGTCCTGCACGGCTAGAAGGCACATTGGATTTCAGGGCAATGGATGCGCCTCGCTGGGAGCAAGCTTTTGAAGATGGCGTCAACTACAAACATGCTGATACCAATGGTGATGGTCGAGTGGATGAATTGGATGTGGAAGTAATCGAACTCAATTATGGACAAAACAATGCAGGCAACGATACCGATGCGCCTGCCCCAGAAGTGGATGTGGAAGCAACAGAAAATGATCCAAGCATCTTCGTCGATCTACCCGAAACGGGCGATTTCCCGAATGGAACGGCTTTTTCTGTGCCCGTCATTTTGGGCTCAGAAGACCGGTCTGTAGAATCCGTTTACGGCATCGCTTTTAGCATTGAATATAATCCGAGCGTCATTGATCCGAACAGCTTGCAATTGACGATTCCCGATACTTGGCTGGGCGATACAGAGAATGATTTATTGATGATTCAGCACAGCTATCCTGAGCGCGGATTAATAGAAGTGGCTATTTCAAGAACCGATGGAGAAAGTGTCACGGGTTATGGTGTGATCGCATTGATGTCTGGTATTATTGTCGATTTGGTGGGCTTACAAACCGTTTCTGCCAGGGTGTCCAAAGTAAAGGCAATTAGTAGTGACATGAACATCATTCCGATTTTCCCAGAGGAACGGGGTACGAAAATTACAACTAGTGCCCACAATTTAGTGGAAAGTGCTTTGCGTTTCTACCCAAATCCAGCGCAGGATATTTTGCAGATTGAAAATATGGACGGTCGAGTGATTGAGCAAATTGAAATTGTGAATGCACAGGGACAAGTTGTTCAATTGTTTAGGCAACCTGGAAGTCAGATTTCTTTACAGCACATTCCTAGCGGATTGTATGTTTTGCGCATACAAAGCAAGGAAAGCTTACTTCATCAACAAATTTTGAAGCAATAGCTTTTTGGCATTTAACAGTTGGCGCTTGGTAGTTGGCTAGAGGGAGAAAATATTAGGTTGAGCGATTTTCTGACATTGACTCAGGTTATTTTCGAGTAAAATGTTAATAAAAACAAGACTTTGTACAGCCCTAATTAAAATGCTTGGATTTAAAACAAAGCAAAATTACTATTTTAGAATAAAGAGCATACGACGTGTGTACGAACCCCATAGCATCGTTCGTCTCGCTAGACGGACGATGCAGCCAAAACGGATTCCTATGAACATTTTTTGATTTGGATTTTGGAGCGCAGTCATGGTACCGACTGCGCTTTTTTTATGGAATCTACTCTGCAATTTAGAGCTTATTTGGATTTTGATTTTTGAGTCGAAAATGAGCTATTTTTTCGTTCAGTAACGTTCAAAAAATTAGATCGACATTTAAGTATGGATTCCGTTTCCAAAATTCGCAGAAAGTTTCTTTTCTGATGAGAAAAACTTTCTGCTTAAGGTTTTAAGGGTGAAAAGCATCAAAAATTAGAGATTTTTGATGC
>JBCCRX010000180.1:0-12689 GCA_039201015.1 Bacteroidota bacterium
CCCATTTTTAATTTTCTCCCAAACTACTACTGCCTTGCTCATCAGTCAGCTAACACAGGCTATCTTCCTTCTTCGCGCCTTGTATTAGTTCGCGATAATTCTCAAAAATTTGGGTAGCTTATCTTTTACAAATTCCCTAAAGAGAAAGCTCAAAAACAAAAAAGCCGTACTTCCCAGCACGGCTTCATTTAGCAATGATTATAATCCACGTGTTATGATTATTCTTAGGTTTTTTGAATAGATTTCCGAAATTTCGGATACTTCAGAAATCTGATACTACAGTAACTATTTATTTATAGCTACTCTTGCAAGCTTGTAAAGCTGCACTGAGTAAGTCTGACTTCTCTTCTCGCTTCTAACGTCTGACCTCTATCCTTATTTACTGACTTCAAACTTTTGATTCACCACTTTTCCGTCTTCTGTGTAGGCACGCAAAATATAAATGCCGTCATTCCAGTTTTCGACATTTATATTGTAAGTATTTTGTGCTTCTAATATACGTTGTCCAGTCAAAGTAAAGACTTCCAAGCGCGCTACATTTTCACTCAAGTTGAGTACTTCTGCAGTTGGATTAGGGAAAATATCAATTTTAGTTTCTGCAAGTACCGCTTCTTCCGTAGTCGTTTCAACTGCTTTGGTTGGATCAAGTTTGAAAGTATAAGTATCTGTTCCTAGCTGTATTTGCTGTCCTTGGCTGTTGATTGCGGTAGCAGTAATATGGACTCTACCTACTAAGTCTTTATCTCCAAGTCGGAAAGGATCAAAATCTTCTATGGTAGTTCCACTAATCTTTGCAATTTTTCCGTGACCACTTATCGCATTCAAATTAGTACGAGTTGAAGCTGCATCAATACGCCCAGAGACTTGCTCTTTGGAGAGTGTTAAGTTAGCAGAACCGTAAGAAAACCAACTATCTTCATCAAACACTACGCTGACCGTTCCCTCTCTAAAGAAAGAAGATGAATAACTTACATCGAAGACGATTCCATAAGCATCTAGCACAGGAAATGATTCAATACCTAGCATCAATGGAATTTCGAGTATAGAACCAGGACCAATTACTGGAATAGTATCTGGTCTTCCAGAGAATATAGCCAAAGGCTCAACCCCAGGTAGTGCAGTCGCAGTTAAAGTATGTTTTCTACCAAAATTGGCACTAATTGCGCTTGTATCTTTTGCGTTGATGATACCATTCCCGTCTGTATCGGCATACTTTAAGTTCGCCTTTGCATATCGGTCATCTTCCCAATCACTACCCGCGTTACCATACCATTCACTTGTTTGTGTACGCGTTCGGCTAGCACCCGTTTTTCCGATTGCGTAGCCCAGAGCCAATAAATCCTGCATATCCACGACACCATCATTATTGGTGTCTCCTTCCCAAACACAACCATTCAAAACACATTGCTCAGATTCAGGAACATCAATATCCAATATATCAACTTTGATCTTGATTGACTTACAGTCTGCATTTGGTGTGACGCAGTATTGTACTTCAAATTCATCGTAACCTACTACCTGATTTTGAGGTGTATATAACAAAACTTTTTGTCCATTCACTTGCTGTCCGTAAACTTCTTGGTCAATACTTTCGAAAAATTCTACCGTTCCTAGATCACCTTGAGAAACGATCTCAAAATTGTAGTAATCAATGGGTACAGCATACTGAATAGCCAAAGGACTATTTTTCGCTACACTCAATTCAAAGGTGGAAGCAGAAGGATTGAAATCATTGACATAGATAAAAACTGTAGCCTGTTCTACACTACCATCAGATTTGGTAGCTTGGTAAGTAAAGCGATCTATTGAGTATGGATTGCCTGGCATGGTACTAAAGTTTTCATTGGGCTGATAAGTAACCACACCATTTACATCCTCTGTGATCGTACCAAAATTGGGTTGCTGCAATATTTGCACATTACTAAAATTAGCAACTTCTATATCATTTTCTAAGAAGTTGATCTCTACTGCTTGATTAATCGGTGTATAAGCATAGTCGTCAATAGCAAACTCATTATCTGCTTCTGCATCTATAATTTCGACATTGACTATTTTAGTTGCTACACCGTTGGTGTAAGTAAATACATCTTTTCCTATCGTATTTTCATTAGGTACATAGTACCAAACATCTTCACTATTGTCTATGATGCCCTGTTCTGGCGCAATGGCTAAATCAAAATCTTCCAAAGACATCAAAATGGGTTGCGCAGTATTTTTCTTGGTGTATATTTGTAGGGTATCATTCGTACTGGCTGTATTATCTTCCACATTAATGCTTACCGTCGCATTGTCACAAGCTCCTGCTTCGTTGCAAACCAAATATTCTACATAAGCAATTCCTTCAAAATCATTCAGCGGATTGAAAGTAATAGTATTATCTATATTCACACTAACCGAAGAAGCGCCAGCTGCTACCAAAATATCGCTAATGCTCAAAGTACCGTTGGTTTGTGTGTCATTGTTCAATATTGGAATACGCACCGCCGTTCCTACTTCTGTATCTGTGTAGTCGTCCATTGCGAATACTTCAGATTCCAAAACCATAATTGTGAAAGTGCGGGTGGTAGAAACGAAAGGTGGTCGGTAGTACTGAATGGAAAACTGATCTTCTCCTTTGAAACCATCGGCTGGTTCATAGATTAATGTATTGAAACCTGTTTCTCCAATAATATCATTTGTAGTGGACCAATATGCTCGTCCGTTGGTAGGTTCGTCTGTAATCCGAGGAGCTAGAATGTTGGCATTTATTATATGCCAGTCGTAGGCTTGACCTTGGTAAATTTCTTCTTCTTGCTGAGCCGATAGAACAGCAGGAAGCCCGAAGACCAGAGTGAGTAAAAATAATTTTACGTGTTTAATTATATTCATGGTACGTGGATTTGGATCGTTGCTTATCAACTATAACTGTCGAAAATGGAATATTTATTTCGACTTGGGCTTAAATTTAATCATCATAACACTCAAAAAGCCCAATTTCAGCTATAAAGATAGCCATTCTAAGAGAGTTACGCAAGAGATTTAAAAAGGTTTAACTTTTAAACGAGAAAAAAAGCGAAAAGTAACGTGGCTAATTCTACTTTAAGACTCTAGAAACGAGGTATTTCGTCTTTGAAAAATATAGTGTGAAGGAGGAAATTTTTATGTAATAAGAATTTCCTCCTTTTGGGACTTTTCGGACGGAGAGAGATATTTGAATAATTTTTTCAAAAAAATTATTCAAATATCTCTCTCCGTCCATAAAAAACCATTGAAAACAAAATTAAAAACGAAGTTTTTAATTTTGTTTTCAATGGTTTGCAATACTCTGCTTAGAGTCTTAAAGTAGTAGTGAGCATATAATACTCAAGCAACCGCATAACCCGTATCTGCCCGACGAGAGGGCGAAATCCACGCCAGCACCAAATCCTTTCCCGCCACACCTGCATCCAACAGTTGCTGTCCGATTTCTAAATCTGTACCATCGTACTTCAACCAAACTTTGCCGTCTTCTGCCAAATCAATATGCAAATAGCAACCATAAATTCGGCTATGACGATCTCGCCAGCGATCGGTATAAAGTAAATAATGTCCTCGCTCGTCGTCCAATACAATAATATCTTCCACTCGCTTGCCTGTTTTGGACATCATTGCATGGGTTTCCTGCATGATTTGATGTATGATATTTTGATATTTCTTTATTCTATCCATTTTAAAATAATTGCTTTTTCTTTGTCATAAACAATTAGTGCCAGTTTTCTATCTTTTATGTAGTCCAAATTATAAGCATCATATTTGATAAAGGCATCGTAGAAGTCGCTAGGAATTGCTAAGTAGAGCTTACGATCTAACTGATTTCTTTGTACTCCGAACAAATAATAATCAAACTGACCCACTGCTTTGTAAAATTCATGCAAATCGGAGAGACCGATAAAGCTTTTTACTTCCACTAATATTTTTTTTCCTTCTTTTTCTGCTTCAATTAAACGCTCTGCACCCAAATCAATTCTTAATTTTCTAGAACCTGTATCCAATACGTAAGGATCATCGGTGATTTGCCAACCGTCCTTTTCTAGGGCGTTCTTAAATACATCATGATAGGTGTCTTTAGCCATCTGTTTTCATGTTGTTTTTTCTATCACCAAAAATAAATAAATTGCTCGCAAAATACAATTAGAATTTATTGAACTCAGATGTGGATTTGGTAGTCAATTGCTGCTATGTGTCTCTCAATCAGAAATTTTTTGTGAAAATAATAACTTATTATAATAACTTTACGTTACAAAATGTGCTAGCATTTTGTTGATCTCAATGTGAAAATAAATTTACTAATATTCTCTTTAATAAGAACTAATATTAAATGCTATTAAAAGATACCAAAGTTTACGCTGTTCTAGAAAAATTCGACAAATATGAACAAAACCGATGCAGGAAATATGTACAATCGCCATATTTTAATGTAGATAAAAACATCATGAATCTATATGATGTAATAATTAAAGATGTAAATAAAAAGTCAATAAAGGAGCTTAGCAAGCTAGCAGTTTGGAAGAAAATATTTAGCAATAAAACCTATGATGATGCAAGATTTAGGAAATATTTCTCTGATCTACTAAAACTAATTACAGGCTATCTTACTCAACAATCTTACGAAGCAGACCAGTTGTATTCTGCATCACATCTCATCAAGGCAGCTGAAAAAAAAGGCATTGATACATTATATCAAAGTTCAATCCGAAACGCAAGAAATCTTTCCAATAAAGTACAATCTCTATCCGCGCACTATTTTTTTCATCAATACAAAATTGAGGATTTTATATTTGAAGTTTCAGACTACGAGTCCAACCGAGATGTAAAGCCTAATTACGAGCAAATAATGGTGAACTTAGATTATTTTTTCTTAGCTGAAAAATTACGGCTCTATGCTGGCATGCTGAGTAGGCAGAGAATGTCTGCGTATAAGTATGATGTCTATTTTATAGACGAAGTTATGGACTATGTAAGCAAAAATCTAAAAACAGTAACTTCCAATGTAGAGATATGGTATAGAATCTGCTTGACTTATATAGAAGTAGAGAATACTGAAAATTATAATTCTTTGAAAACATTGCTAGAGGCTCATGCAGAAGAATTTACTAAAGAGGAAAGTTATCACAAGCACATGGAATTGATAAATTACTGCATAAAAAGAGTTCGACTAGGGAATGATAGTTTTGTCTTAGAGATGTTCGATTTGTATAAAATGATGATATCAAATAAAGTGATATACATAGATGATCTATTATCAGCAGCGTTGTTCAAAAATATTATTTCTGTTTCTACTAGACTGAAAGAATTCAAGTGGGCTGAAAATTTTATCGAAGCTAATAAGCAGTATCTTCCAGAAGATCAAAAAGAGAATATGGTAACATTCAATCTTGCTATGCTTGCCTATCAGCAGAAGAAGCATAGTAAAGTAATTGAGTTACTACGCGAAGTAGAATATTCAGATATTTCTCTAAGTCTGCAATCTAAAACTATATTATTAATGACCTACTACGACACCGACGAATATGATCCATTAGAATTTTTATTAGAAAGTTTCCGCGTCTATTTGAATCGCCATAAAGAAATACCACAACACCGAAAAGACTACTTCAAAAATCTTATCAAATTTACCAAAAAACTCACCAAAATTATTCCTGGCGATAAAACGGCCGTCGCAAAAATTAAGCAAGAAATAGAAGCAACGGAAGGTTTTCGGGTGAAGTGGTTGGAGGAGAAGATTGCGGAATTGGAGTAGCTGCATTAAGACTTATCCACAGCTTTATTAACAGATTTTGGGGGTATGCCTGTGGATTGCGTGTGTAGAACTTCTTTTTTACTCACAAAGCATTCACAATCTAGGTTTTCTGTATTTTCCTTTTCTACATTTGTTTCATAACACACTGATTTATAGCATTTAAAACAGAGTAGTATGGGACAATTTTTATCTATTGGTTTGTTGACAAAAGTCTGGATTACGCAGAAAGAAACCAAAGAACAAGCCTACGAAGCACTGGAAAAAGGCTTATTGAAATATGGCTATGATTTGAGTATTTATGATACAAAAGCAGAATACAGCACTTGGGAAGCACAACTAAAGCCCATGCTCATCGAGCGTGAAATGCTGCCTTTTTTGCATGCTACTTATGCTTTGCTTTCCAAATATACGCCACTCTTCGATCATCAAGAAGTTTTGACTGCTTTGGAGGAGAGTGAGCCGAGTATTTGGCACAATATGATAAAAAATGCTAGCTTTTATAACTTTCAGGAAGATCGCTATGGACAAGCACATTATTTGAAACTAGAAGAGGAGCGGGTGCGCATTAGTTTTGAGACGATTAGTTTGAAAATGGCAGGGAAAATCGTTCTGGAAAGTGGTGAAGGCTTATTGGATTTATTTACAGATTTGTTGCGTTTGCAATTGCAGGAATTTGAATTAGCGAAGGCGATTCGGGTGTATGTAACAGGCTAGTTCAATTTTGTTGATTTGTTATGCGCTGGACAAAAAAGATTTCTTGACTTGTGCCATACAACAATCTACTTTTCTGGGCTGTTGGAAAAGTGCAATTGATTAAAAAACAAAAGAACAATATGAAGTATTTAATTTTCATTTTTGCTTTGGGATTCAGTCTTGCTTGTAGCAATAAAAATGGCAGTGCCGTATCAGAAGCAAAAGCAGAAATGGTGGTGAATCAAGAAGACTTGGATGATCTATCCGTAGCGACTTTTGCTGGCGGTTGTTTTTGGTGTACGGAGGCTATTTTTGAACGCACCAAAGGCGTGAAAGAAGTGGTGTCAGGCTACACCGCAGGAGAAACGGAAAACCCGACCTACGAGCAGGTGGGCAGAGGCATAACGGGACATACGGAAGCCATTCAAATTTACTTTGACTCCACAGTTATTACTTACGCTAAGCTTTTCGAGATTTTCATGGCTACCCACGATCCTACCCAACTGAATCGTCAAGGTCCTGATGTGGGAACGCAATACCGCTCTGGTGCTTACTACCGAACAGATGCCGAGAAAAAGGCAATTGACGATCACATTGAAATATTGCGGGAAGAAGAAAAATACAATCGCCCTATCGTAACAGAAGTTGCTCCTTTCGATAAATTTTACATTGCGGAAGATTATCATCAGAATTACTACGAATTGCATCCTGAAAATCCGTATATCCAACGAATTTCTCGTCCTAAGGTAGAGAAATTTAAAAAGCTGTATGGAAAAGATTGGCTGAAAGAAGAGTACATGAAATAAAGAATAATTTCGTCCAAAAAGAAAAGGGAAAACTCACTGCATTTGCAACTGATTTTCCCTTTTTTATTGAGCTTAAACAAAGATCAAATTTCTAAATAATGCTCTGCTAATTTCCTCCGATATTCTCTCGAACATCAAAGAAGTCAATCCTACTACTCTTCTTTCTTTTCTTCTTCTGTTTCTTCCAGTGTTGCTTCTTCTTCTGCTATATCATCAGTTATTTCTTTTACCTCCTCTGTAATTTCTTCTATTTCCTCTTCTGCTGTTGCTTCTAGTTCTTCCACACTTTCCGTAACTACCGCCGCCGCTGCTGCCGAACTTCCACCTCTACGCGTACGACGACGACGTCTGTTGTTGTCTGTATCTTCTCCTTTTGGAGCGGAATAGGTTTCATTGTAATCTACGAACTCAATGATTGCCATTTCTGCACCATCGCTTCTTCTAAAACCCAATTTAATGACACGCGTATAACCACCAGGGCGATCTCCCACTTTTTCTACGACATCACCAAATAGTTCTTTGATCGCTTCTTTATTTTGGAGATAACTGAAAGCTACTCGACGGTTGTGCACCGTACCCGATTTTGCTTTGGTCACTAGCGGTTCAATGTATTTGCGCAATGCTTTTGCCTTAGCCAGCGTGGTTTTAATGCGTTTATGCTCAATTAAAGCACAAGCCAAATTTTTCATCAAGGCTTTGCGATGCCCTGCTTTCCTTTTTAAGTGGTTGAATTTCTTTCCGTGTCGCATAATTAGTTTTTTTGGTATTAAGTATTAAGTATTAGGTATTAAATACTAAGTATTAGATCAAATACAAGCCAATACTCACTACTTATAACTTATCCCTTGCTACTTATCACTCAATACTTGAAATAATGAACTTCGTAGCACTTTTCGGAAATCTTTCATTCTTAATCAGTTACTACATTTACTACATTGTAAACTAAGTTTGTTTTAATTTTGAGAAGCAAGAAATTCCTTAGCATTTCGAGCTTCAAAAAACCTATCTGCCGCCGTCGAAGACGGCGGCGAAAAAGGGTTGAGGGAGAAAAAAAGGTTTTTCTAAAACCCTTTTTTCTCCCTCAAACTCCCCTATTTAAAATACAAAGAAACTTAATTTACAGTGTATTTACTACACTGTAAACTAAGTTTGTGTTAATTTTGAGAAGCGAGAAATTCCTTAGCATTTCGAGCTTCAAAAAACCTATCTGCCGCCGTCGAAGGCGGCGGCGAAAAAGGGTTGAGGGAGAAAAAAAGGGTTTTTCTAAAACCCTTTTTTCTCCCTCAAACTCCCCTATTTAATATACAAAGAAACTTAATTTACAGTGTATTTACTTTGGTTTTCAAAAAGTTAAAGCGGCTATTTTGGAGTAACCGCTTTAATTTATATTTATACGAGAAGCTAGCTAATAGCGAAATGCTAAGAGCCAATAGCTATTCTAATCTTCCTCCAAACGATATTTAGACAAATCCATTCCAAAGGTCAAGCCTTTTTCTTGCAACAACTCTTCGATCTCTACCAAAGACTTTTTACCGAAATTGCGGAACTTCAATAGCTCGTGGGTGTCATATTGCACCATTTCGCCCAAAGAATTAATTTTCGCCGCCTTCAAACAGTTATAAGCACGAACAGAAAGGTCCAAATCCTCTAAGGATGTTTTCAAGAGCTTGCGCATGTGCAGGATATGCTCATCCACCACATCATCTTGTCGGCTTACCGCATCATCAAAGGTGATTTTTTCATCCGTAATCAACATCAAGTGCTGAATCAAAATACGAGAAGCTTCTCTGATTGCATCTTCTGGATGAATCGTACCATCCGTCTTGATGTTAATGCTCAATTTTTCGTAGTCCGTGCGCTGTCCTACCCTTGTGCTTTCGATGTGATAAGCTACGTTTTTTATTGGCGTATAAATCGCATCAACTGGAATGACGCCAATTGGTGCGTCTTTTGGTAGGTTTTCATCAGCGGGAATGTAGCCACGTCCTTTTGTAATGGTCAATTCCATTTCCAAACTGACAAAAGGCTCCATAGTACAGATCAATAGATCAGGGTTCATGACCTTGAATACATTGGTGTGGTCTTCTATATCTCCTGCCTTAAATTCCTCCTTACCACTTACGGTCAAATAGATTCGCTCCTCTTTAGAATCCTCGTCTCCATTGATTTGCTTCAAGCGAACCTGCTTTAAATTCAATATGATGTCCACTACATCTTCCACTACTCCTTTGATGGTAGCAAACTCATGATCTACACCTGCAATACGTACCGCAGATATAGCGAATCCTTCCAGAGAGGACAAAAGTACTCGACGAAGCGAATTCCCTACAGTTTGTCCAAAACCTGGCTCTAATGGTCTAAATTCAAAAAGTCCTTCAAAGTCATTTGCCTTTTGAAGAACTATTTTGTCGGGCTTTTGAAAATTAAGAATGCTCATATATGCTATGCTGCTTTGATAGGAAATTTATAAATGGATACGTTTAGTCTGGGTCTAATAATCAATTTACAAAGTAAATTCAATTATCCTAGGATATTCAGGTGTGCTTTAAACAGAACATAGAGCAATTCCGAGTCAGTGGAGATTGCTCTATATTTAGCTTACTTAGAGTACAATTCAACAATTAACTGTTCGTTGATTTTCTCTGGTATTGAATCTCTTTCTGGATATTCTAGGAAAGCACCTTGCATTTTATCTGGATTGAACTCTAGCCAAGTAAACTTCCTTACTTCCGAAGAATTAGCAGCCACGCTCTCACGCACAAAATCTTTTCCCCTTGATTGCCCTTTCACTTGTACAACATCGCCAGGTCGCAATTGATAGGAAGGAATGTTGGTCAATACACCATTCACTGCGATGTGGCGGTGAGAAACCAGTTGGCGAGCGGCTCTCCTAGTAGGCGCAATTCCTAGACGAAATACAGTATTGTCCAAACGTGCCTCCAAGAATTGGAGCAATATTTCTCCCGTTACACCTTTCTTTCTGGAAGCTTTCTCGAATAAATTTCTAAACTGACGCTCTAATATGCCATAAGTATATTTGGCTTTCTGCTTCTCCATCAATTGAAGCGCGTAATCTGACTTCTGTTTTCTACGACGATTCGGACCGTGCTGCCCAGGAGGATATTTCTTCTTTTCGAAGGATTTACTGTACCCGAATATCGCTTCCCCAAACGCTCTTGCTTTCTTCGTCTTTGGTCCTGTGTACCTAGCCATATATTAGAATGAAAATATTTTACAATTAATTTTAACTGTTTTAAATTTGTTACTCATCTACTATCGAATAAACAAATAAACAGTTCAACGAATCACCAATTGGGACTAAACTCTGCGCCTTTTGGGAGGACGACATCCATTGTGAGGAATAGGCGTGATATCCCTTATTCGACTTATCTTTATACCTACGCTGTCCACCGCTCTTATAGCTGCCTCGCGACCTGAACCTGGGCCTTTCACAAATACTTCTGCCGTTCTCATCCCATGATCGTGTGCGACCCTAGCGGCTTCTGTTGCTGCAATCTGTGCTGCGTAAGGTGTGTTTTTCTTAGAACCACGAAAACCAGATTTACCCGCAGAAGACCAAGATATTACCTGACCCGCTTTGTTAGTAAGCGTTATGATGATGTTATTGAAAGAAGCTTTGATATACACCAAACCCTCTGGCTCTACCTTTATCTTTAGTTTTTTCTGTCTATTTTGTTTCCTATTCTTAGCCATTGTGTATCAGATAGATTATTGAGCTTTTTGCTAAGGCGAATGTGACTATTCGTGAAGCTCAATATCAATTATTTTATTTAGTTACTTTCTTTTTGTTTGCTACGGTCTTACGCTTACCTTTTCTAGTACGCGCGTTTGTTTGTGTACGCTGACCGCGAAGTGGCAAACCTTTACGGTGGCGCAACCCTCTATAACAAGCTATATCCATCAGGCGCTTGATGTTCATCTGCACCTCTGACCGCAATTCCCCTTCTACTCGGTATTCATCTGTAATGATAGCTGTGAGTGTTCGAACGTTATCGTTTGACCAATCTTCCACCTTCACACTTTCATCAATACCTGCTTTGTCCAGGATTTCTCTCGCTCTGGACGAACCTATACCATATATGTAGGTCAGTCCAACTACACCGCGCTTGTTTCTGGGTAAATCAACCCCTACTATACGAGCCATTTATAATCACGTTATTTGAGCGTTAGGCCACTTTGCTAAACAATTAAGGTGTTCTGTCCTATGCTAGCAAACTACCTAGTGTACGCTTTATTTTATTGAATCGCCAATAGCTAATGACCTAACGGCTATAGGTCTATCCTTGACGTTGCTTGAACTTAGGATTTTTCTTATTAATTACATAGAGTTTTCCTTTGCGTCTTACGATCTTACAATCAGCAGAACGCTTTTTGATAGAAGCTCTAACTTTCATGTCAAATTAATTTTAGTAGCAAAAAATTGAGTTAATAGTTTTACATGTCATATGAACTATTAACTCAGCTTGTTTACAGTATCTAGGGCAAATCGTGTACCATATTCTACTTATATCGATAAATAATTCTACCGCGAGACAAGTCATAGGGAGACATCTCCACCGAAACTTTGTCGCCTGGTAAAATACGAATGTAATTCATTCTCATTTTGCCAGAAATAGTAGCGGTGATAAGATGATCGTTTTCCAATCTCACGCGAAACATTGCGTTAGAAAGTGCCTCTTCTATCGTCCCATCCTGCTTAAGTAGATTCTTTTTTTTAGCCATATTCTAAAATTGGAGTGCAAAAGTACAAAGAAAAATTGATTTTTTCTGATTTATTTTAGTAAACATCGAATTTAACATCGCTTTCTCACAAAAAGTTGCTTTTTTTTACTTTAGAGGGTACAAAATCAGAGAAAATCGTGTGATTCGAAGCGTTTTTCAATAAAAGTCTCTTAACTTCGTGATGTGAAGGTTGCGTACTGTCGAATTAACTAGCATTTCAAGCTGAAAAATCGCAAGAAGTATGTGAATCCTTAATTGTGCTTTTAGAGAGGTACAAACTTTGTAGATTTTGTTGGTCGCATCAGCCTTAGGCAGACGAGTTCTCAAAAACCTCAGCTTGAGGCAGACACGGTTTTACCTTGGGAAATTTCAATCTGCCTCACCGTGTCCGCCTCAGGGGCGAGGCTGAAAACTTTTTGCGGTTTTTGGACATGAAATCTTCATTTTTTAAACTTTGTGCCCCCTTTGAGAATTGCGCTCTGAACAAGCAACTTTTCTTAGATTATCTGAAAAGTCAACTCAATAAATGAGTAGAAAATAATTAGTATTAAGTACTTGGACATAATTATTATTGAAATTAGAACAGAGGATATTTTTCGTATAATTTGGCTCTGAAAACCGCAGATAGCCTACGTTCTCTAAGGCTTTTCAAAGTGAAATGAGGCGGAAAATAGTCCTGTTATAAATCA
>JBCCRX010000181.1:0-12689 GCA_039201015.1 Bacteroidota bacterium
GTCAAGCGATCTTTCCCTTTGAAACAGCCCCATGCGGGCGGTGTGCCAGATCTCTAGAATTACATCGGCAGGTTTCAGTTATTATTCCTTGTTATAACGATGGACAGTACTTATTGGAAGCAGTAGAGAGTGTAAAATGCCATGAAGACGAACAATTCTATGAAATTATTATTGTAAACGACGGCTCTACTGATCCTTTTACTCTTGAAGTATTTGATAAGTGTAAGGCAAAAGGATGTAGGCTGATCCATCAGAAAAATGCTGGAGTTGCTGCTGCCAGAAATACGGGTATTCGAGTAGCCAAAGGGAAATATGTACTTCCACTAGATAGCGATAACAAACTGTTGCCAGAATATATGAATAGCGGTTTTCAGATAATGGAAAAAGATGCTAAGGTAGCAGTGGTGTATGGAAATCCTATTTTTTTTGGAGATGAATTGCGGACTTGGAAAGTTAAAGCATTTGATATGGATAGCTTATTTATTAGCAATTACATTGATAATTGTGCTGTAATTAGAAAATCTGCATTGGAAGAAATTAATGGCTATGATGAAGACAGGGAAATCATGGGTTGGGCAGATTGGGATTTGTGGATGAGACTGGCAGCAAGAGGTTGGAAATTTCATTATATTAATGCATTTTTGTTTCATTATCGTCTGCGAAAAGACTCTATGATAAATAAATATTCAAAAGAAGAAATGGATGCAATGAGAAAGTATTTATTTTCAAAGCCTGAATATCATTTGATTCGCTTGTATCGGGAAAAAGTTATAGAGCTGAAAAGGTATAATCATAGCTTAACATTTTTGACAAGGCAATTTTTTAGCGTATTATGGGAGAAGATAAATCGAAAACTAGCCTTTCAACAGTCCATTTTTTAACTTCTTAATTGCATTTTGCCAACCGTCTCCATCATCGTCCCCAATTACAACCACGCTATTTTTTTGCAACAAAGGCTGGATAGCATTTTCAATCAAAGCTTTCAAGATTTTGAAGTCATTCTATTAGACGATGCCAGCACCGACTACAGCTTAGATATTCTGAAAAAATATGCACAGCATCCTAAGGTGAGCCATTTTATAGTCAATGAAGAAAACAGTGGCAGTCCTTTTCGACAATGGCAAAAAGGCTTGTCGTTAGCACAAGGAAAATATGTTTGGATTGCAGAAAGCGATGATTGGGCAGACTTGAAATTTTTGGAGCAATTGGTGGATGTGTTGGAAAAGAATGAACAAATTGGCTTAGTGTATGCACATTCTTTAGAAGTGGATCAGAAAGGAAAGGAAGTGGGCGAACGTTGGTATGTCAAAAATGAAAAAAATGCAGCATTTTGGAAAAGTAGTTTTCAAATGAATGGCATCAATTTTTTAAAACAGTTTTTGGCAGAAATCAATGTCATTCCAAATGCTAGCGCTGTACTGTTCCGAAAAAACGTATTGGACCTATCTGATATGCGAGCTTTCCATAAACGCAAAACGGGCGATTGGTGGATTTGGAGTAGTATTGCATTGAAATCGGATGTGGCTTTTATTGCTAAACCACTCAACTACTTTCGATCACACGCAGCTAGCACACGAGTCTATCGAAGTAAGCAAGAACGAAAATTAAGAATACTGGAGGGTATCGAATTGCTAAACTTTATCACAGATCAAACAAATATATCAAAACACAGGCTGCGAGAAATATCGAAAAAGCTGGGCGGGCGTTGGCAAAAGATTTATTTGAATGCTAAATCCATTGATTTAGCACTTTTTTTTCCACCATTTTTGCAGGAACAGCGACTGGCTTATTATTTCGGATTTTTTGCACCCCAAAAAAAGTATTATTTCATTCCTTATATGCTGCTGCTCCCTATGCGGCTATTGTACCTCAATTTGAAGAAGTGAGCGAATTAGAGTTAGGGGTGTTCAAAGTCTTTTTTTCTCAACATCTTACCTCAAAACAGCCTGAGTCAATGCAAGAAAATTGAGCAACAAGTATGCTCAGTAAATCTCTTCGGACGGAAACGATGTTGTTTTGAATTCAATCTTCGAAAGATAATACCATAAGCAATAAATGTATCAAGACTTAATAGATAAAAAAAAGAAAATCTCGGTAACTGGTCTAGGCTACGTTGGCTTGCCACTAGCATTAGAGTTTGCCAAGCATTTTAGTGTCATCGGTTTCGATATCAACCAAGAGCGCGTGGACATGATGAAAGCTGGCATTGATCCTTCTAAAGAATTGGACTCAAGTGCCTTCGAGGGGACAGATATTCTGTTCACCACTGATCCCGAAGATTTAAAAGCAGCGCATTTTCACATTATAGGCGTACCCACGGATATAGACGAGTATCGTGTCCCGAACTTGACACCACTGAAAAAGGCGTCCAAGAACTTGGGGAAAGTACTCAAAAAAGGGGATTACGTAGTGTATGAATCTACGGTCTATCCAGGCTGCACGGAAGATGATTGTATTCCTTTGCTAGAGAAAGGGTCTGGACTGAAAGCGGTAGCAGATTTTAAGGTAGGTTATTCCCCCGAGCGTATAAATCCTGGCGATAAGCAACGTACTTTGACCAAAATCTTGAAAGTAGTTTCGGGTTGTGATGAGGAGACCCTAGAAGAAGTTGCTAAGGTGTACGGACACATCATTGAGGCTGGTATTTACAAAGCAGCTTCTATAAAGGTAGCGGAGGCAGCAAAGGTCATCGAAAATACGCAGCGTGACATCAACATAGCTTTGATGAACGAATTGTCCATGATCTTTGATCGAGTGGGTATAGACACCAAAGAAGTTTTGGAAGCAGCAGGTACGAAGTGGAATTTCATCAAATTCTATCCAGGCTTGGTCGGTGGACACTGCATTGGTGTTGATCCGTACTATTTGACTTACAAAGCACAAGAGTTGGGTTTTGTACCACAAATGATATTGAGTGGTCGGAAAACGAACGAAGATATTCCCTCTTTTATCTCCAATAAATTGCTTAAAATCTTATTGGAAAAGGGCAAAAATCCAAGCCAATGTAAGGTACTGGTGCAAGGCATTACCTTCAAAGAAAACGTCTCCGATATTCGCAACTCCAAAATTGTGGATTTGATTAAAGATTTGATGTCCTATTCCATCAACGTACACATCACCGATCCGCACGCTTCTCCTAATGAAGTCGCGCACGAATACGGATTGACTTTAGTGGAGCAAGCTTCCAGCAATTATGATGCGATCATTACGGCGGTTCAGCACGATGAATATGCGCAGCAATCTGTGGAAGATTTGGGTGGACTAATGAATGGCGAACCTATTCTATTCGATTTGAAAGGTATCTTTCAGCCCGATAGCTTTTCCGAAAAATTCACGTACTGGCGATTGTAAGTGAAGGTTTTAGTGTACTGTTCTACTTTTGCTGCTCCTACGATGACTTTCATTTACAACGAAGTGGTAAATATGTCTAAAACACACGAAGTACTGGTTGTTTGTCGGAAAAGGAAAGCCACTCATAAATTCCCATTCGAAGCCGTAAAAGTATTGAAGCCTATTCCACTCTTAGAGCGCATCTGTTTTGGAATATTGAGGAGACTTGGATGGAAAAGCAATTACTCTTTTTCGCTGAGCCGACAATTGAATCAACTGATTGAAACCTTTTCTCCTGATCTTATCCATGCGCATTTTGGAGGGGCAGGACTTACAGTTTCAGATAATATAGCGAATCCTGAAGTGCCACTTTTAGTCCACTTTCACGGAGTAGATGCTTCTGCTGCACTAAGAAATCGAACTTATCGCAATAGACTTCGAAGGCTATTCAACAAAGCGAATACTTATCCACTGCTCGTCTCTAAATATATGCGGTCAAGATTTCAGGATTTAGACTTAAACACACAAAATAGCCACATTCTTTATTACGGTATCAATGTATCGCGATTCAAACGAACACAAAGATTGCCGAAGCAGCCCTTCATATTTTTGCAGGTCAGTAGCTTTAGGGAAAAAAAAGGACATATTTATACTATACAAGCTTTTTATAGACTAAGACAACAACTACCAACTGTTCCTGTTCGGCTAGTTTTCTTGGGAGATGGAGATACACTGTCAGCCTGTAAAAGTTTAGCTGATTCGCTAGGATTATCTGATTGTATCGAATTTAGAGGTTTTCAAGATACAGCAGCCATTTTCAATGCCCTCGATACAGCACACTGCTTCGTACACCATAGCATCACTGCTGAAAATGGTAATCAAGAGGGTATTCCCAATGCGATCATGGAAGCAATGGCTATGGAATTGCCCATCATTAGCACTTACCACGCAGGTATCCCAGAGCTGGTGGAAGACGGTAAACATGGTTATTTAGTCGAGGAAAAAGACGTTGATGCTTATGCCGCAAAAATGCAAGACATACTCGTATGGGACTATCTGCCAGAAAACCAATTGAAAATAGAACAACAATTTGAGCAAGAAAAGCACGCAAAAAAATTATCAGAGATTTATACTGAGGTTGCTCAAATTTGAATGAAAGCAGATCAATACATTACAGGTTTGATTTCCGTCGTTATTCCTACTTGTAATCGTAGTGCCTTGCTAAAAAGAGCTATTCAATCTGTATTGAATCAAACTTACCAAAATTTTGAAATCATTATTGTGAATGATGGTTCCAAAGATGCTACTAAAGACTATCTGGATTACTTGATTACTACAGATAGTAGAATTCGTATTTTTCATAATTATCCAAATAAAGGGGCTAGTGCTGCGAGAAATGTTGGCGTTTACAATGCTAGAGGTGAATACTTTACACTATTAGATGACGATGATGAATTTTTACCTACTCGTTTAGAAGTATTACTAGATAAATTCCAAGATCAGTGGTCTTTTGTTTGTTCTGGTTTTTTTGTGCAGTCGAAAGATGGAATTATCCGAAGAAATAATAGTCGAAAAGTTATATCTGAAGGGAACATTTTTTGGAGGAATATTATGGGAAATTCGTTGTTGACGTACACAAAATATATCAAAGAAATAGGTGGTTGTGATGAAACGCTTACGTCAAAAATAGACTATGATCTATTTGTCAGATTAATACTAAGGTTTGGAAATGCGCTCAGAATAGAAAATTTATTATTAATACAGCATAAGGAGCATGATCAAATAAGAATAGGAACCCATCCAAATTGGTATAGAGGACAGCTAAAATTTTATAAAAAATACATGAATCGTATGAGCGATGACCAAAGATTTTTTTATCGCTATATTTATTATAAAAATACAACAGGTGTTGGGGATTACAAACTCCTACTAAAGTCTTTTAAGACTTTGCCAATACAATATAAATATCTAGAGGTTGGACATTTACTCAATAGAAAATTTATTCGACTATTTTCATCCATTTTTTCTTTTGACAAAGCCAAAGCTAACAAATGAAAATCCTAGTCACAGGCGGTGCGGGCTTCATTGGCTCTAATTTAGTAGAAGCATTACTGAAACGAGCAGACATTCAAAAAGTTAGGGTACTTGATAATTTAGCTACTGGTTTTCAGCACAATATCACTACTTTTTCAGCGCATTCTAAGTTTGAGTTCCTAGAAGGTGACATCAGAGATATTTCAACCTGTGAGCAAGCTTGTCGTGGAATAGATTTAATCACGCATCAAGCAGCTTTAGGTTCTGTACCAAGATCAATCAAAAATCCATTGACTACCAATGCCGTCAATATCACGGGTTTCCTCAATATTTTTACGGTAGCTAAAGATTTAGGCATAAAACGAATTGTCTTTGCAGCTTCTTCCTCGACTTACGGTGATAGTAAAACGCTTCCCAAAGTAGAAGATCGAATTGGTGCGCCACTTTCTCCTTATGCGGTCACGAAATACGTGAATGAGTTGTACGCCAAGGTTTACGCAGATTTGTACGGCATAGAATTTATTGGACTTCGATACTTCAATATTTTTGGGCCAAAACAAGATCCTAACGGTGCTTACGCTGCCGTCATTCCGCTTTTTATGAAAGCTGCGCTCGAAAATGCAGCCCCGATAATTAACGGAGATGGTACTTACAGCCGAGACTTTACTTATGTCGAAAATGCAGTGCAAGCTAATCTATTAGCATTATTTACCGAAAACAAAGCAGCAGTTAATCAAATCTACAATATTGCGTGTGGAGAGCGAACCAGCCTCAACGAACTGTGGGCAGGTATTCAAAAAGCAGCAGATATAACAATAAGTGCAACTTACGGGCCAAATCGTCCAGGAGACGTGCCACATAGTTTGGCAGATATTTCAAAAGCTCAACAACTACTGGGCTACAATCCAAAGATAAAAATAGAAGAAGGCTTAGCCCGTACTTTTCAATGGTACGAGCGAAAAATGGCGGTATGAGTAAGGTATTCATCATAGCAGAAATCGCTCAGGCACACGATGGCAGCCTAGGAATTTTGCATTCCTACATTGATGCGCTAGCAGAGACAGGAGTAGATGCCATAAAATTCCAAACACATATCGCCGAAGCAGAAAGTAGTATACACGAACCTTTCAGAGTCAATTTTAGCTACGAAGACAAAACCCGCTACGATTATTGGGATCGAATGGGCTTCAGTGAAGAACAATGGCAGGGCATCAAATCACACTGTGATGAAGTAGGATTAGAGTTCATGTCTTCCCCTTTTTCGCAAGCTGCGGTAGATTTATTGGAACGCCTGAATATCAAACGCTACAAAATTGGTTCGGGGGAAGTGACTAACTTTTTGATGTTGGAAAAAATTGCTCGGACGGGTAAGCCAGTTATTCTATCTTCTGGCATGAGTTCTTTTGCAGAATTGGACGAAGCAGTATTGTTTATTCAGAATTTTGGAAATGAGTTGAGTGTCTTGCAATGCACGACTAGTTATCCTACACCACCAGAAAAAATAGGTTTGAATGTCCTCGCAGACTTGAAAAAGCGTTATCCAAACGTCAAAATAGGTTTGTCAGAGCATAGTAGCCGTGTAGAAACCAGTATTGCTGCCGTAGCTCTTGGCGCAGAAATACTAGAATTCCATGCGGTTTTTGATAAACGAATGTTTGGTCCAGATGCCAGTTCTTCTTTGGAAATAGACGAGATCAAGCAAGTCGTAGCAGGCGTTCGATATGTAGAAAAAATGCTGGCTCACCCAATAGATAAATCAGATAATTCGGCATATACGGGTTTGAAAAAGATATTTGAAAAATCGCTAGCTGTAAATGCTGACCTAGCGGCTGGACACACGCTCACTTTTGAAGATTTAGAAGCTAAAAAGCCCGCTAAAATGGGCATCGCTGCTTCCGATTTTCGCGCAATCATTGGACGGAGACTAAAAGTAGCGAAAAAGAAATATGATTTTTTGACACAAACGGACTTAGCCTAGGTGAGAAAAATTTGTGTCGTCGTCACGGCTAGACCTAGCTATAGTCGCATCAAAACGGCTTTGCGTGCCATTGCCGATCATCCAAATTTAGAGTTGCAATTAGTGGTAGCTGCTTCTGCTTTGTTGGATCGCTATGGGACGGCAGTTCGTTATATGGAAGAAGACGGTTTTCAGATCGCAGCTAAGGTGTTCAATGTATTGGAAGGTGAAAATCTGACGGCGCAAGCCAAAACAACGGGGCTAGGTATCCTAGAATTATCTTCCGTCTTTGAACGTCTTGCGCCCGATGCAGTTGTTACGGTAGCCGATCGTTTCGAGACGATGGCAACGGCAATTGCGGCTAGTTACATGAACATTCCGCTGGTACACATCCAAGGTGGAGAAGTGACGGGCAACATAGATGAAAAAGTGCGACATGCGATTACGAAGTTATCCGATTTGCATTTAGTAGCTAGTAAGAAGGCAAAAGAACGCGTCATCAAAATGGGTGAATATCCCGAAAAAGTGTTCAATACGGGTTGTCCTTCCATAGATTTAGCAGAAGAAGTTCGTCAGCATCCAAAGCTAGATTTTGATCCTTTTCAACGCTACGGTGGCGTTGGAAAAATAAAGGATTGGGAAAAAGGATATATTGTTATTCTGCAACATCCCGTTACGACAGAATACAAAGACGCTCGACAACATATCGAAAAAACCTTGCAAGCTGTTTACGAATTACAAAAGCCCACCTTTTGGTTTTGGCCCAACGTAGATGCAGGCTCAGATGGTACTTCTAAGGGTATTCGATCTTTTCGGGAAAAGCATAATATTGACTTTATCCATTTTTTCAAAAATATGGAAGGTAGAGACTTCTTGAAGTTACTCTACAATTCCAAGTGCTTGATTGGCAATTCAAGCGTCGGGATTCGAGAATGTTCTTATCTCGGTATTCCTGTGGTGAATATTGGGACTCGGCAGAGTGGTAGAGCGCGCGGGCATAATGTATTGGATGTTTCATATGATGTTGCCGCAATCAAAGCAGCAATTAATGGACATGTAAGTCATGGGCGGTACGCAGCAGATATGATTTATGGAGATGGAACGGCGGGGAGGCAAATTGCGGATTTGTTGAGTACGGAGGCTTTGACTTTTGATAAGAAACTACGTTACTAGCATAGCCGTTGATTCGTTTATTTGTTTATTTGTTTATTCGACGGTTACCAGTTTCACTCACTGTATATCAGCAAAAATGTTGAAAACAAAGCCTGTTCAGCCTGACTAAAATACTAATAGCAGAAGCAGACGATTTCAGTGTAGAAGTTGTTGAGCGACTTAGAAAACACGCAGATGTAGATATGTTTGCTTGTGAGCAAAGCCAACTAAAAGCATTGCTAGAACAATATGATATATTTTGGTTTCGCTTGGGATTTAAAATAGATAAAAGCGTATTATCTCAGCATACAAAGTGCAAAATCATCGCGACACCCGTCACTGGAATTGACCACATAGACGAAGATTTATGCGCACAATTGGGTATAAGAATTGTGTGTTTAAGAGGAGAAACCGAGTTTTTAAGAGAAGTGAGAGCGACAGCAGAGCATACTGTTTTATTAGCTATGATGCTGATGCGTAAAGCAAAACAGGCTGCTGTCGATGCTGAAAAAGGCAACTGGCGAAGAGATTTGTTTCGAGGCTTTGAGCTCTACAAAAAGAGTGTAGGTATTATTGGTTACGGTAGATTGGGGAGCATAGTAGCAGATTATTTTCATGCGCTAGGCTGTGAAGTGGGCTATTATGATGTTTTGGCAAAGTCACATCCAACTTACCTAAACGTCTATGATTCATTGGAAAGCTGTGTGGCGGCACATGATATTATTTCTATTCACGTACCTTACAATAAAAGTACACATCACTTATTTGACCAAAATGTTTTTCAATTATTCAATGATAAAAAATGGCTCATCAATACGAGTAGGGGAGGTGTGGTAGAGGAGAAAGCCTTGTTGGAATGTTTGCAAACTCGTCAGATTGCGGGTGCAGCACTGGACGTACTTTATGGAGAACCTGATGTGACGCAAAATCCATTAGTCGAATACGCACAGCAGCATGATAATTTGTTGATTACGCCACACATTGGAGGCTGTACTTACGAGTCTTTCGAGAAAACGGAGCATTTTATAGCGGATAAAATCATTGATCTAATTGACGACTAAGACCAATATATTGGGTATTATTCCAGCAAGAGCAGGTTCAAAACGGATCAAAGGAAAAAATAAAGTAAAACTAGCTGGCAAAGAACTAGTCCGATACGCTATTGAAGCCGCTTTATCTTCCAAGCTGTTGAATAAAATTGTAGTGAGTAGTGATGATAAAGACATTCTCAACATTACAGATACGTACGAAAATGTGATTGCGCTCCGCCGTCCCGATGACATATCAGGGGATAGAGCGCCTGCGATTACTTATGTGCAACACGCATTGGCGCGTTTGGAAGAAAAGTTTGAATACATTGCTATCGTTCAACCAAGCTCCCCTTTTACGCTTGGTGAAGACATTGATCATACTATACAATTACTGCTAGATAGTGAGCAAGCAGATTCCTCGGTCAGTGTTATGAAACTAGATCATGCGATTCATCCAGTGAAGTTGAAGACATTAAAAAACAGTATGCTACACCCTTTTTTAGAGGAAGAAAATGGGAGAATGGCGGCGCACGAATTACCTGAATTGTATGTGCGTAATTGTTCGGTTTATGTAGCTAATGTGGAAAACATCAAGGCAGGAAAAATTATTGGAGATCATTGTTTGGGATATGTGATGCCAAGGGAACGTTCTGTGGATATTAATGATCCGATTGATTTGGCGTTTGCGGCGTTTTTAATGAGGGAGAAAAATGGATAAGATAAAAGCACAAGGTAGTTATGAAGGCTGGAATAGTATTTGGGACGCTCAATCCAAGCAAGGAGAACTCAATCCCATGTACACAGAAAGTACACCCCAAACTATTTATCAATTTTGGCAAAGTGCTTACGCGAATGATTTACTAAGCTTGATAAATGGGAAAAACTACAGTAGCTTCTGTGAGTTAGGATCTGGAAGAGGAACAACGAGTATGTATCTATCAAAAAATGGGTATCAGGATATAACAATGATCGATCTAGCAGAAGAAGGCTTTAAAGTGGCTACATATAGTTTTAAGCATTTTAATTTACCCAAGCCCAAAATGCTATTAGCCAATGTAGAACAAACTGGCTTAGAAGAGGAACGTTTTGACTGTATCTATAATATTGGGTTGTTAGAGCATTTCGAGAATCCTGAACCTACTTTAGTGGAGAGTTATAGATTGCTGAAAAAAGATGGATTAATTTTTATGCCAATTGTACCTGCACTTCCATTTTCTAAATCCCTACTTGCAAGAACTTTTTTTAATCCTATATCCATTGCAAAGCACTTGGTCAAAACTCTTCTAGGGAGAACAAAAAAATCTACTTCTTCCAATATTTTGCGTACTACTCATAAAAGAGACTACTATGCAAAAATTTGTCAAGAAATCGGGTTTAAAAAAGTACAATGTATTCCTTACAATCCTTATTGGAAAGTGAATCCAGACGGCAATTTCTTAGATAAAGTGACTCTTCCTATTTATCGTTGGCATTATAAGACCTTTCGTCGAAGGAAATCTCTTTCCCTCAAATGTAGCTCCGCAACAGAATTATGCTACTTACTATTAGCGACTAAGTAGTATGCGTGTGGATATTGCTTATATTGTTTCTCATGGTTTTGCTGCCCGTATGGTTACGCAAACAAATTTACTTGGAGAATTAGTAAAAAAAGGCTTAAAAATAGCTTTGATTGCGCCAGATCAAGAAGATGAAAATTTAAAAATTTATTGTAGCGCAGCTAAAGTAGATTTGTTTGAGTTTCGTCCAGTAAGTTCTTTTTGGACGGCTCAGTATGCCAATGCAAGAAAGTATTTCTTAGAAGATATTCGCAACAACACCGCACTCTGGGAAAAACATCTCTACGCTACTCGCTTTAATCCCTCTAAACGACCTTGGCAACAAATTCGACCTCGCTTATTTTACTTAGGTTATTTGCTAGTAAAGCTGTTTCCAAAGCTTAGAAATTGGTACAAAAAACGAGAGGACAAGCAATTGCAATCTCCAGATGCAGCAGAACTTATCGCACAAATCAATCCTAAAATATTAGTGGCTACCTATCCTGTCAACTTCCAAGAAGGAATGTTGCTGAAAGCAGCAAAATCACAAAATCGCAAAGCAATTATACATCTACTAAGCTGGGATAATATTAGTTGTAAAGGACACTTTCCGACTTTGGCAGATGAATATATTGCATGGGGAACAGTTATGAAGTCAGAATTCATGGAGTACTACCATATTCAAGCAGATAAAATTCATGTCTGTGGTGTTCCACATTTTGATTTACACATTGAAAGTAAAGAAGCGCCTAAACCTCAAGAATATTTGAAACAACTAGGTTTGAGACCCGATCAGCCTTATCTTTTCTTTGGCATGAGTTCGCCCCGATTTGCACCAAGAGAAATTGATATTGTAGAATGGCTAGCAGAGCAGGTGCAGCAAAATATCTTTGGGGATAATATGCAATTGGTCGTTCGCCCACATCCACAAAATGTGCAAGGCAACATGGCAGATCAGTCCTGGCTACCAAGACTACAAGCCATCAATAAAGCAAAAGTAGCGGTCGATTTTCCAAAGTTGGTAAATAGCAAATTGCCTTGGAGTATGCAGCAAAAAGATATGTGTCGACTTTCTCATTTGTTAGCAGGTTGTACAGTCAGTATGAATTCGGGAAGTACGCTATCTATAGATGCTTTGATGTGTGGTGTGCCTGTGATTTTAACCTCATTTGACGGAAATGAGCAATTAGAATACTGGACATCTGCCAAAAGGTTAATTGATTATCCACACTTGAAGAAATTGGTAAGTTTAGGTGGCGTAAATGTAGTTCGGTCTTTTGCCGAAATGAGCGTTCAAATCAAAAAATTTATTGAAAATAGTAATTGGAATATCGAAGCAAGAAAAAATACGATAAGCAAGCAGTGCAGTAATTATGAAACACCTAGTACGCCTAAAGTTGTGGAAACACTTTTTGAGCTTGTAGTATGAGGCTACCCGATTTTTTGATCATTGGCGAACGCCGAAGTGGTACGACCAACTTAGCTAAATGGTTAGAAGCACATCCAGAAATTTATATTGCACCACAAGTGGACAAGGCATTTTTTCTTGATAAAGCAGTAGTAGGAACGAGGAAGTGGTTTGATGGACAAGTAGATGCTTCGAAATGGGAAAAAGAGCACAATTTATCAGATTACGCCAACTATTTTGAA
>JBCCRX010000182.1:0-12687 GCA_039201015.1 Bacteroidota bacterium
AAAATTAGAGATTTTTGATGCTTTTCACCCTTAAAATCCCTTAAGCAGAAAGTTTTTCTCATCAGAAAAGAAACTTTCTGCGAATTTTGGAAACGGAATCCATACTTAAATGTCGATCTAATTTTTTGAACGTTACTAAGACAAAAAGAACATGTTATTTCCTGAAATCGTACAGCTAGATCACAAAAATTTTCAAAGAACCATAATAAATTGCTGGTTTTTGAATCACGAAGAACATAAAGAGTTGATCTTCAAAGAGTTCTATCTTTCCTATTTTTTCTTACAATCTATTGACTATCAATGCATTACACTGCCACTTGAGTCTTTTTAAATTTTAGAAGCTCGAAATTCCTTAGAATTTCGAGTTTCAAAAAATCCATCTACCGCCGTCTTCGACGACGGCGAATGAGGGGTGAGGAAGAAAAAAGGTTTTTCTGAAACCCTTTTTTCTCTCTCAAACTACCCTATCCAAAATGTAAAGCAACTTTTGTTATAATGTATTATGCACGGACTACTGAAATCTCCTAAATCGAAAATTGAATCAACTACTTAATATCAATCAACTCTACATCAAAAACTAAAGCAGAATTAGGACCGATTAATCCTCCTGCACCTCTACTTCCATAAGCCAAATCAGATGGAATGAACAGACGCCATTTGGATCCAGTTGGCATTAACTGTAAAGCTTCTACCCAACCTTGTATCACTTGCGTCACACCAAAAGTAGCGGGTTCGCCGCGCTCTACCGAACTGTCAAAGACTGTACCATCAATTAGCTTACCGTGATAATGCACCACCACGCGATCCGTAGAAACTGGAATTGCACCTTCGCCTTTTTGGAGTACTTTGTATTGCAAGCCGCTTTCTAGGGTAATGATTCCTTCTTTCTTGGCATTTTCTTCCAAGAATTTTTTGCCTTTTTCTGCATTTTCTCGCACTTGTTTTTCTTTGCGCTCGGTGATGTATTGATTCAAAATATTGCCCGCCGTTTTTTGATCAATTTGAGCTTTATCCGTTATGGTTTCCTTCAAGCCCGCCATTACGATATCTAGATTCACTTCATTCAGTCCTTGTTGCTTCAAATTGCTGGCCAGCATTACCCCAACACTGTAGCTGATCGAATCTGCCTTGCTCATTTCTTGCTGTGCTACACTCTTGTTTGTCGTCATAAAAATGATAAATAAAATTAAAAATGAAATTTGCTTCATGTTAGTTAGTTAAATTATGCGATTGAATTATTGTTCTTGGAGGTCATTGTGTTATTGTACGATTGTATCATTGTGCGATTGTATCATTGTGCGATTGTATCATTGGGGATATTTGTAATGTAACAATGTAACAATCTAAAAATACAACGTCATACCGTATCCATAAAATTCTTTTCTGTTCGATTGAATATGGCGACGCCTATTACAAAAACAATCACCGTAAATACAGCACTGTAGCCTAAGTACATCCACATCATGCTCGTATCTTCAAATGCACCTCTGCCAATGAAGCCGTAGCGGAAAGTTTCAATGATAGAGGTAACGGGATTGACGAGTGCAATCCATTTGTACTCCGCGTATTTTTTGATCCACTGTGAAAGCGGAATGATGACGGGTGTTGCGTACATCGCCATGCGAATACCAAACTGCAACAAGAACACCAGATCACGGTATTTGGTCGTGAAAGAAGTGATAATGAGGCCCATACCAATGCTCAACATCGCTAAAAGTAACATCAGAAAAGGCAGCAATAAGATGTAGGCATTGGGTCGCATCTCGATGCCTTCACCGATCAAATAATAGAGATAGAAACCTATGAAAAGCAGCAGTTGAATGAAAAATCGTAGTATATTGGTGATCGTAATGGAAATAGGAGCAATGACACGAGGAAAATAGACCTTCCCAAATATTTGCTGATTATCTTTAAAGGTCGTAGAAGTCTTTTTGAATACTTCTGCAAAGTAAGACCAAATCGTGAATCCTGATAGATAGAAAACCATTTTGGGGATACCATCAGTCGGAATACCGGCAATATTGCCAAATACTACCGTGAACATCAAGGACATCAGCAGTGGTTGGATAAAAAACCAGATTGGACCAAGGATAGTCTGTTTGTAAAGGGCAATAAAATCTCGCCTCACGATTAGATACAGCAAATCACGATATTGCCAAACCTCTCGTAAGCGAAGATCAAATACAGGTTTTTCTGAGGTAATAATATTGTCCCAGCTTGCTTCCTGAGGAGAAGCACTTAGCTGCTCTTTCGTCGGATTAAGTTGTTCCACCATTTGTCTTCCTTATCTTCTTCATAATAACCATAACCATAGCCGTAACCATAGCGTCCGTCTCCATAGCCGTAGGCTTTGGTTCGTTTTACGCCATTAAGTACAATAGAGGGATTAGGTAGTTTGTTTTCTCTGTAAATATCATCTATGATGTACAGTGCCCCTTTTTTAGTGACTTTAAATCGAGTGACAAATATGCTTGCATCTACATGCTTTTTCATCAATAGTGCATCTGTAACTAACCCGACTGGAGAAATATCTATGATTACAAAATCATAATTGTCTTTTAGATGAGCAACGAGTGCTTTCATTCTATCATTCATCAGCAGTTCTGCAGGATTGGGTGGCAAAGGTCCAGCACCGATGTAAAAGAAATTATCTTGGATGCCAGAAGGCTGAACGAGTTCATCAAGCTCTTTTTGTCCAACTAAATAATTGGATAACCCTTCACTTGATTTTTGGCCAGCTAAGTAGAGGGATAATTTGGGCTTGCGCAAATCTGCTCCTACTATCACGGTTCGCTTGCCAGACAAAGCCATACTGAGCCCTAAATTCAAACCAATAAAGGTTTTTCCTTCTCCACTGGTCGCAGAAGTGATGACCACTGCTTTTCCTTTTCCGTTGCTTTCGCCTAATAAAAATTGAAGATTGGTGCGCAGCAAACGGAACATTTCTGCAATTGCTGAACGACTGCTTTTGCGAATAACAATGGGTTTTTTGCTTTTTGATTGACCAATGGCACCCAAAAAAGGTGTTGGGGTCACATTGGCAATGTCGCCTTCGTTGTAAATATTATTGTCCGTACTTTCTCTGATGAATAAGACGCCAGCGGGCAAGAGCATTGCCAAAAAGAAAGAAAGCAGAAATACTTGTGGCTTTTTCGGAAAAACGAGGCTTTGGAGCATAGGTTCATCTACCATTTTGGTATCAGAGACTTGAGTTGCCATATTCAGGCGCGTTTCTTCCCTCTTCTGCAGGAGGAATCTATAAAGTTCGTCCTTTACCAGTTTTTGCCGCTCGATATCAAAAAGCTCTCGCTCGTTTCGAGGTACTTGCGTGACTTGCTCTTGAAATGGTCCTAGGCGTGTTTCTTGCTGTCGCAGTAGTTCTTTTCTTTCTTCCATCAGCACGGATAAACCCGTCAAGATATTGCTACGCATCTCCGTAATTTCTTTCTCCTTGTTTTGCACTACTGGGTTGTCGCGCTTGGCATTTTGGAGCAAGCGTTCTCGCTCCAAAATCATTGTGTTGTAGTTATCAAACAAGTCGGCTACGGCACTACTGCTGATTTCAGAGGAAACGGGTAGGTATTCAAATTCGCCAATGTCTTCTCGCAGCGTATTTTGGAAATTATTCAATATGTCTATTTCCAATTTTAGTTGCATCACAAGTTCTTCTACTTGCGATAAATCATTCAGCAGTAGCTGTGTACGAGTCGTCAGTTCAAGTGGAATTTCTTCCTGTTTTTTGTAGTCTTCTACTCTTTTCTCTACCTCAAAAAGTTCGTTTTCCATTTCTTGAAGACGTTCTTGGATAAAGTAGAGGGTATTCTCACTCACTTTGTTTTTGTCTTCTACAACGGTGCGATTGTAAATTTCGAGCAACGTATTGATAATGTCTATTGCTTTGGCAGGTTTTTCATCTACCAGACTAGCTGCAATGACGAAGGATTTTGCGACTGGATTAAAGCTGATTTTCTTGGAATATTGCTTGGCTACTTTAATGGGGTCACGAAATCGAACTTCGTAGCTTTTAAACTTTTTAGGATCAGTGGCTGCTTTGGTTAATTGAATACTTCCCTTTTTAAAATCGCAAGGAATATCATAGCGACAAATCAAAGTATCATTTTCCTTTTGTAAAAGTCCAAAACGGTCTTTATCAATTGGAAATACTTCCACACTTCTGTCGTAAAAAAATTCTCTAGGACTAGCATTGCTTAGCGTGAATGGGATTTCTGAGCCATATAGTTCTGATTTCTTCAAACGTCCACTAACATAATATTCAACATCTATGTTTAGCGAGTCCACGACTTGCCGCATGATGTTCAATGATCTCATGATTTGAGTTTGGTCCAGGAAAAGCTGTTGCATTTTTGCTCCTTGCGTCTCAATCACAACGCCCACTTCTTGAGAAAAACTAGAATTATACTGTTCTTCTCTCAGCAAAAATGTGCCACGAACCATGTAGGAGGGTGAAGCAGAACGGAGAAAAAGCCAAGTTAAAAAAAGAATACCCACCAGGCTTATCAAAAACCAATACCAGTTTCTCAGGAAACGATACATCAAAGAACGCCACTGAGAATTCAAACCAGCCAAAGGCGATTTGATGGAAGCATTGTCTATATTATCTTGAGTTGTTGGCATAGCTTATGTTGATTCGTTGTGCTTGTTTGAGGATGTTACATTCTGGTGAAAACGCTAATCTGATGTGAAATTTTGTACAATGACTATGACCCCAGCGATGGCAGCGACCACCCCACCGATGATGTTGAGGTATCGAACGGGCGCACTCACAATGGCAGAGGTCTTAGCCGTCAATGGTTCTACATAGATTACATCATTTTGCTCTAAATAGAGGAAAGGCGAATCGTAGATTTCAGTAGAAAGTAAGTTTAGTTCTGCGTACTCGCGCTGCCCATTCCTTTCTCTAATGACCAGTACTTTTTCTCGATTGGCAAAGTCCGTGAAATCACCTGCGTAAGAAATCGCCTCTAATATAGTCACATTTTCATCTTGAAATTGAAATACACCTGGACGACCCACCTCGCCCTGTACGAAAATCTGGAAATTCAAAAACCTGACCTTCACTACTGGATTTTCTACATACTGGATCAATAAGTCTTCCAGTTTATCTTTCAATTCTCCTCTCGTCAGACCTTTCACATAGATTTCTCCAAGATTAGGATATTCAATGTAGCCTCTCGCATCCACTAAATAGCCTTGCGTCACGGGATCGACATTGTTTCGCTGCTGCTCTCCTGGTACAATATTATAGGGTGCAGCGACCTCTGGATCAGAATTGTAGAGAAAAATATATAAAATGTCGTCTGGTTTGACTCTTAGCTCGTTCTGCTTCAAAATGGATTCTACTCGACCATCTAATGTCACTGTATCCGTTGCTCTACCAAATTCTCCCAGTTCTCGACCATCCACATTCTCTTCACCGAAGAGTACTAGTTTTTTGTGCGGTACGCAAGCAAACATGGAGCAAAGCATCAAGAAACAAAACAATGTACTTTTATAACTCATTCTTGTACAAATATTAGACTTTGGAATACAATTGAATAAGATTGCTTTATCTCAATCGCATTAAAAACAACAGTCCGTTCAATTTTTGAACCACAAACGATATACAGAACGCAAAAATTTGATATTCAAAGAGTTGTACTTTCACTTTTTTATTCTACAATCTTTCGATTATCAATTATTTATAAATTATACACGGACTCTTGAAAGATAAACCATCAAAAAGATGATCTTACTTTACTATTTTTACAATAGGTATCGGCATCGAACGTTCTTTACGATTTTTGTAGATTTTATATACCAGATTAAAAACTATGTTCCTTGGTTCAATCCAACTCCATACCTTGACTTTCTTCCAAAAAGGTAATCTTACTTCGTTTTCTAGCCAAGTTTCTGGTGCTTCAATATTCAATCGTGCTAAACGACTGCTTAAGCTTTTATATTTTCTTTGTAAGTACCATTTGGCTTCTTCTGGGATATCTAATTTATGTCCTGAATATACTTTCTTCGTAGCATCTTCGGGAAAATAAGGATCGACCCCAATGAAGTCGTATATTTTTTTCAAGAAAGCGAGGTTATCTGTTTTTAAATCATGGTAAAATCCTATGAAAATTTGATCTCGTTGGTAGTATCTGAACCACCGCTTTAATATTTCAGCATAATTTGTTCTGTTGATGTTTCTTATCGAACCAATGTGAAGTAATACTTTATTCAAATCTTCCGCATTGAGCTTTCTATGTTGGTAATTGGAGCGCTCCATTCTCGCATGAGACCAAGCACGAGCAACGGGTTCTCTTAGAATAACGATCAGTTTGGCGTTTGGTAAAACGCGGTGCATGTATTGAATGCGTTCTTCAGACATATCAAAATAATTGGGAGATTTTTCTCCTAGCACTTTTCCTATTGAATCTTCTCGATTGAATAAATTTGCGTACCAATCAAAGCGGGATGCGTCACGATTGAAAAAATGGGATTCACGCGGTGCTGGCGGGATGTGAATTTGAGGATGTTTGTGCAATACACTCTGTAGCCAAGTAGTTCCCCCTTTTTGAGCACCAATGATGACGAAATTGGGCAGCCTAAGATTTTGCGGAATTGATAAAACTGGTTGAGTAGGCATAGAATTTCTTACCTCATTTATTATCTATATCGAATGGTTTATTGGCAGGTTAAGCGGTGTCTATACGGATAGCTCTTGCGTAAAAAGCCGCAAATTTAAAGTAAATAATTGAGAAACTGCCTACTTTCTAATAGCTTGATCGTCTTAGATTGCGTTAAAGCCGCTTCTAAAACTTTTAATTGTCGCTCTTTGTGAAGATCCGTACCAACAAAATCGAAGAGGTCTTCTTTGGCTAATCGGGCTGCGTTTTGCTGTATTGCTTTGCCATAATAGCCCATCAGAGACAATAAGTTTAGTTGCAATAAACAACCTCTTTCTTTAAATTCATGATATTTTGATGTATCTTTCCCATAGTAAAGATAGCGTTCTGGATGCGCCAAAATAGGGCGATATCCCTTTGCGCACAATTGGAAAATGTAGTCGAATACTTTGGGCGTCTCGTAATAAAAAGACATTTCTACTAAGACATACTGTTGCCCAAAGCTCAATAAATCCTCTTTCTGTAGCAATTCTTCAAAATGCTCATCCATAAAGTATTCTGCTGCGGCTTCTATTTCGACCTCCAGATCAATTTCCTCCAGATGTGCCCTTAATTTATCCAATCCGCGAAGAATAATGTCACTACTATTGGGATAATATTCTTTGTATATGTGTGGTGTTGTAATTATTTTTTTGTAGCCCAATGACTGTAAGCCTTTGAGTAAGGCAACTGATTCTTCTAAAGATTGCGCGCCGTCGTCTATACCAGGAATGAGGTGTGAGTGCATATCTGTTTTTACACTCGAAAAGTCGGTTTTTGTGTTTTTTTTCTTTAAAAATCCAAACATCCTCAATAATTGTGATTTCAGAATGACCTTTTTGTGGTGCAAATAAAGAACATTTTGTCTTTTTGGAAGTTAAATGCCCAAAAGCAAAAATTATGTTTGGACTATTCAAAAAGAAATCGAAGAAAGACCAATTAATGGAAAAATACAATAAACTAACCGAAGAAGCTTACCGTTTATCTCACACAGATAGAAAAGCAAGCGACCTAAAAACTGCCGAAGCACAGGAGGTACTAAAAGAATTGGAGGCTTTGGAGTCATAAGTAATGTGAAATTTTTGTTCCCGCTCTCAAGGGTTGAGAATTTAGACACTGAGGTTGTTCAAAGCTACACTAGCGCATTGCACGTCAAACTTTATAGATTCGTGCTCCTTGAATTTACTTGTTCGTTTGTTTGAATTTTTTATCTACTTGAAAGGGAAAATATAAACGACGCAACGACTCTGATGGCGCGCGATTCTGAATGGTGTCAAAGCACAAAATGAACTCCTTTCCTATTTTTTTACTGCCTGAAAAAGCCCTTCAGGGAGAGAAAGATGGAAAGAATAACTTTTCTCTTCATCTTTCTCTCTTTAAGAGCCTTTCAACGAACAAGCGGCGCTACCGTGAGAAACGATGGCGAGGCAGTAAACTTACATTTTCTACTGTACAAGTATTTCATTATCCATGCTCTAAGGAATGAGGGATGAATAAACTGAGGTTCTTGACAAGATATTTTTGTGCTAATTGAGGCAGAAAAATCGCAATCCGCCTTAGGCGGACATAAGACTTTTTCTAACGAAGAGTAGCGCAAAACCTGTTCGCCTAAGGCGTAAAGATGAAGTCAAGAATCTGAGGTTATTTGTGCGTCATTCCTAATTAGCCATTCTCACCAATTGTGCATCTTGGAGTGCAAACATCAAGCGATTGATATCAGAATTATTAAGTTCTAGCTTACCTTTTAAATAAACTGCTTCTGCGGTGTACTCTATTTCTTCTTTGGCATAGACTTCCATGACCGTTTCTGGTCCTGCACCGCCACAGAAAAAACACATATTGTAGGGGAAAGCAGAGAAAATGAATTCTTTGTGTCCTTTGTAGCCTTCCACTGGAATGATGTAGCCTTTGATTTCAATTTCTTTTCCTTCAAACTGCTTCACCACATCACTAAAAACAGGAACATCTACTTTGAAGCCCAACATCTCGTCGTATTGCTTTTTGAAAGTGATTTTGGAAAGCGTTTTCCACATGTTTTTGTTGTCTTGCGCAAAACTCTCGTTGCTGCTGGCAATCAATAGTATGAAAGAGAAAAAAAAGAAAGATAGATATTTCATTTTTGTATCTTGTTTTGAGTTGTTTGACTAATTAAGTCAGAACTTAGATTTGAGCAGTCGGAAGTCAGACTTTGAGTGGTCATAATCGACAATTGACAAAACTTCATCCGTAGATTAATTCAGATTACTTAAAAATAAAGCTACAAACACTACCACGATAGTTGAAACAGTCACAAAAGTAAGGAGTTTGTCCTATACTCTCTAAAAGAACGTTAAATTTTAGTGGATACGCTAGCAGGAACTAAATACTAATAGCTAACCACCAATAGCCTCCGCATTTTCATTTAGCTTTCTTATCTTTGTTCAATGCTTCGCTACATCATCAAACGACTTCTGCTGTTTGTTCCGATCTTTTTTGTGGTTTCTATGCTGGCATTTGGACTGAGCAAGTTGGCACCTGGCGATCCAGCCGCCCCCAAATCGGAGCAGCCACCTTCTTCCGCTAGTAGTTTGGAGAGCCAAAGACGTACATATCGGCAAAATGCAGCACATTTGGGTTTGGATCAGCCCGCTTTCTATTTCAAGTGGACAACGGCTGCCTATCCCGATACGCTCCATCGTATTCTACCGCAAAATCGGCGCGTGGCTTTGGAAAAATTATGCGCGCAATACGGCAATTGGGAAGATATTCAAGCTTATTATCATCAACTGCTGCTACTCGAACAAAGTATCGTAGATGTTCCTTACCAATTCACAAAAAATGACCACTTCATTACTGCCAGAAACGCCACGCAACAGCTTTTCATTGCCTACGAAGACAACATCATTCTAGCTCGTTTAGCGGATATCAGTAGTGCTATCAAAGCTCCTCTAATTCAAGATAGTACCCTAGCATTGAGTAGCTATCTTGGGCAAGAAATGGAAGACCTTACATCAAAATATGAACAAGTTAAGGAGAAGCAACAAACTGTCAATCAGTACATTCCAAAATTTTATTGGTATGGCTTCAGCAATCAATATCATCGCTGGATGAGTCTTTTCCTGAAAGGAGATTTTGGACAATCACAGCGCGACCTTCGTCCAGTAGCTGATAAAATTAGGGATGGTCTGTACTGGACGCTGATTATTAACGGTACGGCAATTTTATTGGCATATCTTTTTTCGATTCCACTGGGCGTTTGGTCTGCTTTACAAAAAGGGAAAAAAGCAGATCGCAGCATCAGTTTGATTTTATTTTTGCTCTATTCACTGCCCAGTTTTTGGATTGCAACGCTGCTGCTCGTCTTTTTTACCAGTCCACAGTACAGTATGGATTGGTTTCCGTCCATTGGACTTGGCAACAGCTCTCTGGAAGACGATTCTTTCTGGATGGTCTTTTTTGAACGAGCAGGACATCTTTTGCTACCCGTTTTCTGTGTCACTTATGCTGCTTTGGCTTTTATCACACGCCAGGTTCGTGCCGCTATGGTAGAAGTTTTGGCACAAGATTACATCCGAACGGCTAGGGCAAAAGGACTGAACGAGCGAAGGGTTATTTGGAAACACGCCTTTCGCAATGCGCTCTTTCCTTTAATTACGCTCTTTGCATCGCTCTTTCCCAGCTTGATTGCAGGTTCCGTTATTATAGAAATAATCTTTAACATTCCAGGAATGGGTTCGTTGCTCTTCGATTCCATTTTCGCGCAAGATTGGCCCGTCGTTTATAGTATTTTGATGATCGGTGCGGTGCTGACGATGTTGGGAATATTGGTAGCGGATTTACTGTACGCGCTGGTTGACCCGAGAGTGCGTTTGGAGTGAAGTCACACACATTTCCAATTCAGTTGTAGTTGTATGAACGGATTTCCTCTATATTGCGTCTTCAAATATTAAAAACAGCGACATGACAGCAGGCACATTGCACTCGACGAATCCAGCTTCCACCAAAGCATGGCAAGCCCTACAAGCCCATTACGAAGAAATGAAAGAAGTACACATGCGAGAATTGTTCGCAGCTTCTTCCAAGCGTTTTGAGCAATTTACGCTGAAGTTTGAGGACATTCTAGTGGATTATTCCAAAAATAGAATTACCAAAGAGACCTTAGAGTTGCTCTTTCAACTGGCAGAAGAAATGCGAGTGAAAGAAGCAATGGAAAAAATGTTTGGTGGTGCGAAAATCAATGCTACCGAAGATCGAGCAGTCTTGCACGTAGCACTTCGCAATCGTTCTAATGAAGCGATCACGATAGCAGGCGAAAACGTGATGAAAGAAGTGCAAGCGGTATTGGAACGCATGCAGCATTTTTCTGAAAATGTGCTGTCAGGGGTATGGAAAGGCTACACTGGTAAGAAAATTACAGATATTGTCAATATTGGAATTGGTGGTTCTGATCTTGGACCAGTCATGGTGACCGAGGCGTTGAAACCTTACTGGAAAGAAGATATGAGTCCTCACTACGTTTCCAATGTAGATGCCACGCATATCGCAGAAACCCTCAAACCCTTAAATCCCGAAACGACGCTTTTCATGATTGCCTCCAAAACTTTTACGACGCAAGAAACGATGACCAATGCCTTTACGGCTCGGAAGTGGTTTTTAGAAAAGGCAAAGGAAGCAGACATCGCCAAGCACTTCGTGGCACTTTCTACCAATATAGAAGGCGCAGCAAAATTTGGAATTGCAGAGGAAAATATTTTCGGATTTTGGGATTGGGTCGGTGGTCGCTATTCTTTGACCTCCGCTATTGGGCTGTCCATTGCTTGCACCATTGGCTACGAACGCTTCGAAGAATTATTGGAAGGTTTTCATGCTATGGACGAACATTTCCGTAGCAGTCCTTATGAAATGAATCTTCCTGTTATCTTGGCTTTGATCGGTATTTGGTACAATAATTTTTTTGGGGCAGAAACGGAAGCGATTCTTCCTTACGACCAGTATTTACATCGTTTTCCTGCCTATTTTCAGCAAGGTAATATGGAGAGCAACGGAAAATATGTCGATAGAGCGGGCAATCCCGTAGATTACCAAACAGGGCCGATTGTTTGGGGCGAACCTGGCACAAATGGTCAGCATGCTTTCTATCAATTGATTCACCAAGGCACAAAATTGATTCCCTGTGATTTCATTGCCGCTGCCCAAAGTCACCATCCTATTGGCGATCATCACCAAAAATTGATTTCTAATTTCTTTGCCCAAACAGAGGCTTTGATGAAAGGAAAAACGGAAGAAAAAGTGGTTGAAGAATTGGAAGGAAAAACAGAAGAAGAGATTGATAGGGTAAGAAAATTCAAAGTCTTTGAAGGTAATCGTCCAAGTAACTCCATTCTAGTCAAAAAACTAACGCCACACGTACTCGGCAGTCTGATTGCAATGTACGAACACAAAATATTTGTGCAAGGCATCATTTGGAACATTTATAGCTTCGATCAGTGGGGTGTGGAATTGGGAAAACAACTGGCAAAAGAAATATTGCCAGAATTGAAAGGCGATGAAATGATTGATACACACGACGACTCCACCAATGGATTAATTAATAGTTACAAAGCTATGCGTATAGATTAGTTCTGTGCTTCTGTTCGTTTACGTTTTATTGAGCTATGATGAGCGATTTGTACGCTGGAGTGCTAAATAACTTCCCAACCTGAGGATTAGATGCCTAGTACAGTGTAAACTAAGTTTCTTTTCATTTTAGATAGGGGAGTTTGAGGGAGAAAAAAGGGTTTTAGAAAAACCCTTTTTTTCCTTAAGCCTTAACTACCGCCGTCTTCGACGGCGGTGGAGGGGTTTTTGAAGCTCGAAATTCTAAGGAATTTCTCGCTTCTCAAAATTAACAAAAACTTAGTTTACACGGTATTAAGTACATTGTAAAATAAGTTTCAGTTAATTCTTAACTTCGCATTCAAAAGCGAATGCGAATGAAAAAGCAACATGTAAAATTGACAATTGGGGATAAAGAAATTTTATCGAAAAAACTGGCGAAAGAGACCTTATCTGC
>JBCCRX010000183.1:0-12618 GCA_039201015.1 Bacteroidota bacterium
TCTCCTTTGTACTTTGCACCCGCAATCAAAGCAGCAATATCCAAAGTAAAAATACGCTTGCTCAGTAGATTTTCGGGTACATCACCCTTCACGATTCGCCAAGCAATGCCTTCTACAATAGCCGTTTTACCGACACCTGGCTCACCGATCAATAGTGGATTATTTTTCTTTCTGCGAGAAAGAATGTGCAGTACGCGCCGAATTTCTTCATCTCGACCAATGATTGGATCAAGTTTTCCATTTTCTGCATGTTCATTCAGATTGACCGCAAATTTATTGAGGGCATTGTAGCCATCTTCTGCACTTTGGTCGGTCACTGTTCTTCCTTTGCGCAACTCTAAGATGGCTGCTTTCAAATCTTTGCTGGTCGCTCCTTGTTCTTTTAGTATGCGTGCTCCTTTGTCTTTACCCGACAAAATACCGAGCAATACCAACTCAATGGAAATGTATTCATCCCCAAATTCTTTAAGCATCTTTTTTGCCGTTGCCAAAGCTTTATTAGCATCATTGGTCAGATATTGCTTACCTGTACCTTCTACTTTTGGATAAGTTTTGATCGCTTCGTCTAGCTTATCTTTCAATGTAGGTAAAATAACGCCTACTTTTTTGAGCAAAAACTCAGCAGTATGCTCATCTGTCTCCAATATGCCTCGTATCAGGTGAGGTGTATCAACGCTCTGCTGCTCATAGCCGCCTGCTATTTGTTGGGCTTTCATGATCGCCTCTTGCGCCTTTATTGTGAAATTATCGTATGTCATTTGATGTATTGATTTCAAAATGAAAATTTTACTGCATAAAAATTTTCATTTTGGGAGATGATAGAAAATGTAAAGTAATCTCTTTCAATTTCCTTGACTAACTATATGTCTCCACATATTACAACAAATCTTGCTCCAAATCAATAGATAAGCAATTTTGTCAGATAATTTCTAAACATACTGTCTTTTTGGCAGTATTTTGATATAGGATTCTTACGCAGACTAGCCAATTTAAACCCTTCGACATACCTGAATTTTTCAAGATTTCTCTCCGCAATTTCTTTCATTTTTACGTTAGAATAATTCAAGATACGCAAAAATATTATTTCATAATAAATTGATTTTCAATGATTTGATTGTCATTACCTTCGTTTCTCACTTCAAATAAGGGGAGGAACAAACAGCGATCTACGTCCTGTATTGCCTTACTATCTGCCCTATATTTGCATCAGAAAGAACGAAAAGAGATCATTCACAAACAATCAAAAAATATTTCAGAACCGATTCATCGTACTACAAGAGTAAGCAAAGTTCAAATTCATAACACTTGCTCTTATGCAGCTCGCTGAAACTACTACCAAACGAATATTCTTCCTTACGAAAGTAGGTGAAGAATGAATTTTTAAATTATGAAAGTGAGAAAAGTAGTACAGTAATTTTTGAAAGGGCTTTCCAGAGGGGAAGCCTTTTTTTTTGCGCTGAAATGAAGGAGTAGATATTAAGCGGACGCTGAGGCTTTTTCTTCCAAACAGTTGGGGTCTCGGGGGTCATAACTATTTGACTAGAAATTCAAAAGTCACCAAATTACCCGACAATATTAGCTTGACTAACTACTTAGGCTGATTTAATTACTCCATCTTCCTTACTATTTGCTAATTTTGCGGATCAGAAAACTATTCTTTATCATCTATCGTTTTTTTAAAAAATTAGCTTTATGTCAGAAGCAAAGAAATCTACCGCAAAATATTGGCTTTATTTCATAGTTACACTAGCCATTACAATTGGTATGTTAATCTATGTGCCTGCTTGGTTTTGGGTCGCGCTTCCTTTTCCGATCACCTTTTTTGTATTGGCTTTGGATTGGATGTAAGACAAGTAAGAAGTCAGATTTAAGAATACAGAAATTAAGTGCCTCGCCCCATTTAAACCACTAAGGCACGAAGAAAAATAAGAATTAACTTATTAATTATCAGTATTTTAAGTTGGTTGATTTTAAATTTGCTGCTAAAGCAAATACGTCTAAGTACTTAAGTAGGTTTACCTAATTATTTCGGCAATAAACTTGTGTAAAGTGTTGATTATAAACAATTTAAACAAATAAACAGCTTAAACAAATAGGTAGAAGTACTTAGACAATGCGTGCCCAAGGAGCAATGACTTGTCTAGAGAAAAACACCTATAGTGTATTGAAATAACGCGATTCGCTAACTCAAATTAATTTATATTGCCTCGTTCTCTTGCATATTTACTGTCGGTCGTTTTTCATCCGCTTCTGATTGTCACTTACATGCTGACTTTCCTTCTGCTGATGAATCCTTACCTGTTCGGTGTAAACAACATCACAGAGCAGTTTTCTCTGGTCATCATACTGATGTTCAGCACTTTTTTCATGCCCGTTTTAATGGTAGGGATGCTGAAAAAGTTAGAACTGGTTTCTTCCCTAGAGCTAGAAGATCGGCAAGAGCGAATTATACCTTATATACTGACAGGTTTCTTCTATATCGTCATGACGGTTTTCTTCATGTACCATCCAGACATGCCAAATGCTTTCACTTCTTTCGTACTAGGTACAACGATCGCACTTTTTGTTGCTTTCTTTATTAATCTGTTCTCAAAAATCAGCGCACACGCAGTTGGTATGGGGGGACTAGTGGCGATGGTGCTCATTTCGATTTGGCAGTTTAGTCACGGCATCATCAGCTTGAATTTTGGGAATTTTGGAGCAATACAAATCAATGCCATTTTGCTACTCGTGCTAGTGACGCTAGCGGCAGGTTTGGTTGGTTCTGCGCGATTACGCTTGGAGGCGCACATTGCACAAGATTTATATGGTGGCTACCTCGTTGGCTTCATCGCGCAGTTTATTGCCTTGCGCTTTATTTTTTAGTTTTTCAATAGTGGTTCATACAGTTTTTGTGCAAAAGTTGTCCGCTTCAAGCTTAGAGCGCGTACTATCATCTATTGGTTTAGGGAACTTGTAAAAAATACCCTACCCATTTTTAATTTTCTCCCAAACTACTACTGCCTTGCTCATCAGTCAGCTAACACAGGCTATCTTCCTTCTTCGTGCCTTGTATTAGTTCGCGATAATTCTCAAAAATTTGGGTAGCTTATCTTTTACAAATTCCCTTATAGTTCAATTTTGCTCTAAACGGACTCCGAGGACTACTTCAAATCCAAAATATTTCCCATTTCATAGCAATGCCGACAGCGTGCTTCGTAAGCCTCTTTTTCTCCTAATACTACCCGTTCTTGGCTCTGTGATAAGCGGTAGGAATGCGTCGCTAAATTGCCACAATGTTGGCAAATGGCATGTACCTTAGTGATGTATTCTGCTACAGCTAGTAGATGCGGAATAGGACCAAAAGGCACACCTTTGAAATCCATATCTAGCCCTGCGATAATGACTCGAACCCCTCTTAAAGCAAGCTGTTGGCAAACTTTGGTGAGTTCGGCATCAAAAAATTGGGCTTCATCTATACCCAGTACTGTAATGTCATCGGGCAGTGCAAGTAAATCTTTGGCTTGAGCAAGAGGCGTAGATAAAATATAATTGGCGTCGTGGGATACGACTTTTTCTCTGTCGTAGCGTGTATCCACTTTAGGCTTATATACTTCCACTCGTTGTCCAGCGATCTTTGCCCGTTTAAGTCGGCGAATCAATTCTTCCGTTTTACCAGAAAACATAGAGCCGCAAATGACCTCTATCCAACCTTGTCGCTGTCTTCTGTAATGTGGTTCTAAAAACATAATTATCCTATAAATAAGACAGCAAAGCCGCTGTCATAGATATGTACCAAAATTATCAATTAAGTAAATGTAAAGCACTGATTTTCAGTGTAGATGATTTAGACCATCTACTACTGACAGCAATTCCCACTTCGGATACATTCAAGAGGCAGGCTTGAAGATATCTAAAGTTTTACCAAAGATGAAAATGCACTTTTTTATCCCAAACGCAGTATATTTTAGTATTCATCAGTAGGCACTGTTAGTAATGAGCTATAGATATGAAGCCATTTATGGGACTAATCTAATAGGGACAAAAATGCTTCCCAAATCCTTTCCGCAATTTTTTCCTCCGCCTCCGTTGCATCCAAAACCAATAGGTGCTCTTCTGCTTGAACCCGTTCCATAGCTGTAAAATAATTGGTCCTCACGGTTTTCAGTCGTTCTTCTGTCTCATACAAATCCAAAAAAGCGCGACTTTTTCTGATGCGTGCCAAACTAGCAGCAACTGTAATATCCAAAAAGATCGTCAAATCAGGACGCAATAATTTCTTGCACTCACTATTAGCAAATATTACCCAATCTAGTGGTACGTGTTCGCTATGATAGGCGTAAGAAGATAAATAATAGCGGTCGCTGATGACATGCTTGCCTTGCTTGATTTGCTTCAACATACCGTTTTCTTCCTCTTGAATATGATCTAAACGATCTGCTAGGAAAAGCGCAGCCATCGCTTTTTCACTCATTTTGAGTTCCCTATTCAGGACTTGCCGAATCAGCCTACCTACAGGGCGATCCGTTGGTTCTTTTGTAGAAGAATAGGCTAAATGATTGCTCTTCAACTCTTGCTCCAAACGTTGAATTTGAGTCGTTTTCCCTGAGCCATCTATCCCCTCAAAGACAATAAATTTCCCTTTTTGCATGTTAAATTTTCGTAATAAAAAAGCACGTGAACCTAGTTTCCTCGTTTTGCAAAGTACAGAAAAAACCTTTGCTTGTTCAAGAGAATTCACGTTTTCGTGACTCGTTTTAAAATATCCCGTCCAAGAAATGCAGGAATCATTTAATTATTTAATGATAGCCGTTCCAGTCAGAACGGTTATGAAATAGAAATAACAGAATTATGAGAAAATTTATTCTATTATTGATGCTAATTGGTGTAAGTTATATTGGTCTTGCACAAACAGGAGAAGTAGAAGAATACGAGGCGGTGGAAGAAGGCAAAAATTTCCAAGCCAAAGGGGAAACTAGCATGCAAGTCGTTATCAGTGAAAACATGCAGTTGATGAGTTTAGGATCAAATAATGCCTTGACGATGGCAATTCCAGGAGCAGACCAGAAGAAAGTGGAAATGGTTTGGAAAGAATTTGCGAAAGATTTTAAAGCAAAGACGAGGAAAGACCGCAAGTCTGGTCTATACTTCACTGATAACGCGACCATGCGCGGGATTAGTGACAACGATGTTGATGTATATGCTAAATTTGAGCGAGGTGGCACTGGGACGGTTGCAACGATGTGGTTTGATTTGGGAGGTGCTTACTTGGCTTCTGAAACACATGACGCTGCTTACGAAGAAGCGGAAGAACTCCTGCGAGATTTCGCGAATGCAGTAGGACGATCTATGGCAGAAGACAATGTGGAAGAACAGGAGAAAATACTGAAAGGCTTAGAAAAAGACTTAAATCGCTTGGAAAAAGACAAAGAAAATTATTTGAAAAAAATTGAAGATGCTAAGAATTTGATTTTGGAGATGGAAGCCAATATAGAGCAGAACAAAAAAGATCAAGAAAACAAAGTTGGAGAAATAGGTGCCCAAGAAAAAGTGATTGATAGAGCCAAAGCAAAGGTGAGAGATTTTAATTGACACTAATTGTCCAAGCGAGATGTTGCTCTTTCATGGTCAGGGCGATGCTGTTGACTTAAAGTTGACTTAAAAAAGGGTAGTCCTAAACTTCTCTAGACTCCGCGCATCGCATAGAGCGCAGCAATTCCTTATGTGGAGAAGCATTGCTAAAGGCCATCATCTTCAGGCAAATACCTGTCGTTCCTAGATTTTTGGATGACAGGTATTATTTTTAGTTAGGTATAAGTAGCAATATACGACGTGTGATTATCCTGCCCAACCTTCTTTATCCAAACTACGATATAAAATGGCTTCTGCCAAATGCTCAATTTTAATGTCCTCACTTCCCGCCAAATCCGCCGTCGTTCTCGCTACTTTTAAAATGCGATCGTAGGCGCGTGCAGAAAGTTGCTGTACTTTCATCGCTTTTTTGAGCAGTGCTAATCCTGCTGGATTCAATTGGCAGACTTCACGCACCATGCGGCTAGGCATTTGTGCATTGGAATGTATGCCTTTCAAATCTTTGAAGCGTTCGATTTGAATTTCGCGTGCTTTGCTTACGCGTTTGGCAATATCAGCACTGGAGATTTTAGGACGCTCAAAACTGGACAATTCTTCGTAAGAAACGGGCGTTACTTCTACATGCAAATCAATGCGATCCAGCAGCGGTCCAGATATTTTATTCAAATAGCGTTTCACGACACCTGGACTGCAAACACACTCCTTGTCGGGATGATTATAGTAGCCACAAGGGCAAGGATTCATGGAAGCCACCAACATGAAACTAGCTGGATAATCCACACTGATTTTAGCTCTAGAAATGGTCACGCGACGTTCTTCCATAGGTTGGCGCATCACCTCCAAAACGGTTCTTTTAAATTCGGGTAGTTCATCCAAAAACAGAACACCGTGATGTGCTAGAGAAATTTCTCCTGGCATTGGATTAGAACCACCGCCGACCAAAGCCACATCGCTAATCGTATGATGCGGCGAGCGAAAAGGACGTGTTGGAATCAAAGAAGAATTTTTACCCAAAATCCCTGCAACGGAATGGATTTTTGTGGTTTCTAGGGCTTCGTAAAGCGAAAGTGGCGGTAAAATTGTAGGCATTCTTCTGGCGAGCATTGTTTTCCCAGCACCAGGCGGTCCGATCAAAATGACGTTGTGTCCGCCCGCTGCCGCGATTTCCAGCGCGCGTTTGATGTTTTCTTGACCTTTCACATCCGCAAAATCAATTGGATATTGGTTTTGCACATCCGCAAACTCTTCTCTAGTATCTACTTCGGTCGCTTGCAGATTAGATTCACCTTTAAAAAACTCGACTGCTTCCCTCAGATTTTCTATGCCATACACCTCCAAGTCGTTCACGATAGCCGCTTCTCTTGCATTTTGCTTGGGTACAATCAAGCCTTTGAACTTCTCCTTTCTGGCTTGTATAGCAATGGGTAATACGCCTTTTATGGGTCTTAAAGCACCGTCCAAAGCCAATTCGCCCATGAGCATGTACTGCTCTACTTTTTCAGAGGGAATTTGCTTCGTCGCTGCTAGCAAACCAATCGCAATCGGCAAATCGTAAGCAGAACCTTCCTTCCTGATATCGGCGGGTGCTAAATTGACCACCAACTTCATGCGCGGCAGTTTGTAGTAGATGTTTTTGATTGCTGCTTCTATTCTTTGAAAACCTTCTCGTACCACACTATCTGGCAGACCCACCAAAAAGTAAAATTGCTTGCCCGCTGCGATGTTGCCGCCTGCATTGACCTCGACTGTGATGGTTTGCGCATCTACGCCAATGACGGCACTTGCATAAGTTTTTGCCAGCATCTTTGCATGAGTTTTTGGACGATTTGCTTTTCGCTTCACGCCATGGAGGCAGATCAATTTGCTTTGAAGCCCCTTTTTGTTGATTCAATCAATGCCCAATATAACAGATTTACTGAATTAACAAAAATCAAGGCTTCACCTTCTCTTTAGGCACAACTACTGCTGGCAAGGCTTTCTCTTTATACCAATCATTGAAAGCGGTTACTTCTTCTTCCAAAATTTGCTGCATAGCCATTTCGTGCGTTTTCCACGCTGCCATCAAATCCGATAGACGCTGCTGTGCGCCCTTTGTGGGAGTAGGGAAAAAAGAATCGGCACGGCTCTTTAGATTCATCAGTTCTGCATTCAATTGATTTGGGAAATTAATGACATCTTGAAAGGTCTTTTGATCGGGCTGAATGAGATTACGTTCCCAGTCACTGATTTTTTTGGCAATGGCTTTTGCAGAATCTGCCAGCATTTGAGTTGATTCGTTTGCATCTAATGTTTCTTGCAAAGCTTTAAATTGCTTTTGTATTTGTCGCATTTTATTGACGGAATTGTGGATGTCGCGTACGGTATTCTCCACCTGTACCAAAAGTTCTTCTTGTGCGGCGTAATCTTCTTTGCTCGCCTCTATTTTAGGATTGGGTAAAATTTTTGCCTTGCTTTCAACGGTCTCTTCTCCTTGCCTCAAACGAATTGTATATTCCCCAGGCGCGACCACGCCGCCGCGATAATCACCGAGGGTAAACACGCCTTGCACCGCAGGTAAAGTAGCGCGACGCATATCCCAAGCAAAGCGATTGACGCCTTCTTTGGCAGCTAGTACTTTCGGTGCTGGCGGACCACCTGGGAAGGATTTGAAAGATTTGTCTTTCTCACTAGAATAAGAGCGAATCACTGCTCCATCTGCATTCAAAATTTCCAATCCTAGGACGACGCTATCCGCTTGTTCGGGCAAATAATAATCAAAAACAAGACCGCCTCGTGGATTTTGACCTGCATTGCTGGGCGCATTCACACCGCCACTCAAACTGTATTTATAAGTGGCTTTGGGTTCAAAAATAGTGAGTGCCTCCAATTGCGCTTTTGATTGCTGAATGGCACTTAAATCATCCAATATCCAAAAGGCACGTCCAGAAGTGGCTACAATCAAATCATTGTCTTGAATCGTTAAATCCAAAATAGGTGTTACGGGCAGATTAAGCTGCATGCGCTGCCAATTATTTCCATTATCAAAAGAAACGTATAAACCCGTTTCCGTTCCAGCGTACAGCAATCCTTCCACTTTTCGATCAGCTCGCACTACTCGCACATAATCTTCTTTGGCAATACCGTTGACTTTATTTTTCCAAGTTTTACCGTAATCATTAGTAACATAGATCATGGGCGTAAAATCTCCGAATTTGTAACTGGTCACTGCTACATAAGCCGTCGCTGCATCATAAGGAGAAACTTCTATGGCATTAATTAAGGTTTCGCCCAAGCCTTTTGGCGTAATATTCTGCCAGTTTTTGCCGTCGTCCTGCGTCATATGAAGAAGACCGTCATCCGTTCCGACCCAAAGTTCGCCTTGTTGATGTGGAGAAGCGACCATATAGCTAATGGTATTGTAATTTTCACCACCTGCGCCTTCTATCGTGAAAGGTCCGCCGCCTGCGATTTGTTTTTCTTTCTCATTGCGCGTCAAATCGGCGCTGATTTCTTCCCAGCTTTGCCCTTTGTCCGTTGACTTCAAAACAACATTACCCGCATGATAAATGATTTCTGGATTTTGAGGCGCAGCTACGATGGGGGCATTCCAATTGAAACGATATTTCATATCTGCGGGTATGCTGCCTAGACCAATGACTGGATAAGCCATAATGTCTTTGGTGAGACCCGATTCGTGGTCATAGACAGAAATATTGCCTTGATAGCTGCCGCCATAGACGTAGCGCGGATTGTTGGCGTCGAAAGCTAAGAAAGCACTTTCACCACCTGCCACGGGATACCAATCTTTCCAGCCAATACTACCCTTGGTTGTTCTACTCGCAATCGCGACTGTGGAATTATCTTGCTGACCTGCGTAAAGGTAATAGGGGAAGCGATTGTCGGCGATGACGCGGTAAAATTGAGCAGTGGGCTGGTTTTGTTGAGTACTCCAAGTCTTGCCGCCATTGAAAGTAATGCAAGCGCCGCCATCATTTGCAAGAGCAATATTTTGGGTATTTTGTGGATTGATCCAAAGGTGGTGCTGGTCAGTATGTGGATTGGAAATAGGTTTGAAAGATTTGCCGCCGTCAATGGATTTGAGCATAGGCGCATTTAGGACATAGACGACCTCTGGATTTTGTGGGTCGGCAAAAATTTCGATGTAATACCACGCCCGCGCAATGGTCACACGATCTTTTGAAGTCTGCTGCCAAGTTTTTCCAGCATCGTCCGAGCGATAGACACCTCCTTTTTCGCCTTCTGCTTCTATATTCGCAAAAACACGATCTGAGTTAACTGGACTGACATCTATGGCTACTTTTCCCATTATTTCGGGTAAGCCTTTTTCCAACTTTTCCCAATTTTCGCCGCCATCCACTGATTTGTACAAGCCACTACCCACTCCGCCACTTTTCACTTGCCAAGGATAGCGACGGTGATCCCACATGCCCGCATAAAGAATGCGCGGATTGTTTTTGTCTATACTCAAATCGGCTGCACCTGTGTTTTCATCGACATAAAGCATTTTTTTCCAAGATTTGCCGCCATCTTCACTTTTATACACCCCTCTTTCCTCACTTGCCTTGTGCAATGCGCCTTGCACCGCTACATAGACCACATCTGGATTATTGGGATGAATGCGTATCTCCGCAATGTGGCGCGAATCATCTAAGCCTACGTGTTGCCAAGTTTTTCCAGCATCCATCGATTTATACATACCATTGCCGTGCGAGGTCATGACGCCGCGCACTGCATGTTCTCCCATACCAACATAAATCACGTTCTGATCGCTTTCCGCTATTGCTATTGCACCTACTGAACCCGTTGCAAAGTAGCCGTCTGAGATGTTTTTCCAATTCAAGCCAGCGTCTTCCGTCTTCCAAACACCACCGCCTACACTGCCAAAATAGTAGGTCATCGGATCGCCTAGAACGCCCGTAATAGCATTGGCGCGTCCGCCTCGAAAAGGACCAATGTTGCGAAATTTTAAGCCGTGAAATTGTTCGGAGAGTTCGTCTTTGGGTAGTTTTTGACTAGTAAGCGGTGTTTGTAAGCCAAAAAATGGAATGCAAAGCAGTAGCAGATAAGTAATGTTTTTCATTCTGATATTATTTTCTCTGTTTTTGACGAAGATAGGAAAATTGTGTAAATATGAGTTGATTGAATGTGAATGAGTGTACAACAAATTGTATTTTTACAAAAAAGATAGAGGTGGAAAATCAAGATTTCATTCGCTTCAAGTCAATTTGGCATTGAGCCAAATTGATTTGATTGAGTACGTTGTAAACTAAGTTTTCTTTGTATTTTAGGTAGGGGAGTTTGAGGGAGAAAAAAGGGTTTTTGAGAAACCCTTTTTTCTCCCTCACCCCTTGTTCGCCGCCGTCTTCGACGGCGGCAGATAGGTTTTTTGAAGCTTGAAATTCTAAGGAATTTCTCGCTTCTCAAAATTAAGACAAACTTAGTTTACAGTGTATTAAGCTATTCTTTGTATAAAGTTGAATATTTGTACAATTTGTTATACACACATACGAATTAGCAGATTATAGAGTAATTATTTTGGACATGTATTGAACGGATAAAATGGATTTTAATAGGTCTTATGCAGCTTTTTACAATAGACTTGACGCGCTTTGATTGTTCCCATTAGAGGATAAAATACTCAAGTAGTTGCTGGTCAGTTTTTTGTATACAAATTGCGTTCATCAAATTAGTCTTCTGCTACCAAGCGCATTCGATCTCCCAAATTCAACTGAACGGGCGGAATTTTCGGTAACTGTAAAATAGGTTCTGTTAATTGCCCAATCACCCACCAACCGCCTGGACTGGCAATGGAATAGACGCCTAAATATTTGCCACCAATTGCCAAAGAGTGGGCTGGAACGTATTTGGCAGGTACACTTTTTCTAGGAATATGAAGTGAACTGGGCAAGCCATTAAAATAGACAAAACCAGGCAGAAAGCCAAACATCGCTACTCCGAAATCCAGTTCGCAGATTTGCTGAATGATGCTTTGCCGACTTTTCCCAGTGAACTGCTCGATGTATTTCCAATCTTCGTTTTCGTGGAAGCGAACGGAAAGTTCCCATAAGGTGTGGGGCGTGTCATTTGTAATTTCTACTTCGCTCAACAAACCAATTTTCGCCTCTTGAAAATGCTCGTTGAGTTTCAAGCAAATCTCCACTTCTGTCACAATGACTTCTTCTACAAAATCAAATTTCCGCTGAAACAAAGCCGTACCGATTTTTGCAATTGTTGCACTGGAATCAGCATCTCCTTTTAATAATAGAAAGTCATTGTTGTAATTCTCTATGTAGAGGTGTGTATCGTCCCATTTTAGGTATCTGGACATTTTTTGAAAGACTTAGTTCTACTTCAAGACTCTAAAACCAAATCATAGCAGGATGCCCAAAGGCGTAAATTTTTATTGCATAAAAATTTACGCCTTTGGGGTTTAGAACTAGGCTGACAAGAGTCTTAATGTATAATTAGTAACGATGAAATAATAAACTCCCGATTTAGAGCGTCGCTATTTTGAGTTTAGACAAGGCGAAAAATAGGAACGCAGAGGAAAGATTAAGTATCTTTTCAGCGAAATGAACCGCTAGCGGATGGGTTGCCTAAACTTAAAAGAGCAAGTTGGAAACGAGGAAGTTGTTGTTTTATCGTTATCAAGTATGCAAATTATCAATGCTTGTAAAAAATTGGCGTAGTATTTCATCAGTACGATCAATTTTAAAGAGAAAGTGAAACGGTGAGCGCGTGAATGTCTCACTTTCTCAATTCTCTCACTGTCTTTCAATTCTCTCATTCTATGGTAGCGACTTTGTCGCGTCGGGAATAAATAAGTACTTAAGTACTTGGATACATCTATTCTTAATACATTGTAAAATAAGTTTCTTTGTATTTTGTACAGGGGAGTTTGAGGGAGAAAAAAGGGTTTTAGAAAAACCCTTTTTTCTCCCTCATCCCTTTTTCGCCGCCGTCTTCGACGGCGGTAGAGGGGTTTTTTGAAGCTCGAAATTCTAAGGAATTTCTCGCTTCTCAAAATTAACAAAAACTTAGTTTACA
>JBCCRX010000184.1:0-12590 GCA_039201015.1 Bacteroidota bacterium
AAAAATGGTAAAAATGCGCAAGAGTAAATTTAGTGAGTCCGAACGCTTGTCGATATTAGCAAAACGGGATGCTGGACAGAAAGTGGAAGATATTTGTCGAGCGCATCAAATTGGTGCAGCGACTTTTTATACTTGGAAAAAAGAGTTAGCCGATAGTCAAGACGAAGATGAACGTCGCTTAGGAACGAGGGATGAATAAACTGAGGTTCTTGAAAAGATATTTTTGTGCTAATTGAGGCAGAAAAATCGCAATCCGCCTTAGGCGGACATAAGACTTTTTCTAACGAAAAGTAGCGCAAAACCTGTTCGCCTAAGGCGTAAAGATGAAGTCAAGAATCTCAGGTTATTTGTGCGTCGTTCCTAAAATTAAACAAACCATTTTTTTTACTAAATATTTCATTGATGAAAATTGCACTTAAATTTTTCACTTTATTAACATTGTTTACTGTTGTATTTGCGTGTAGCTCTCCTGATAAGGGAGAGAAAGTAAACGCTGAAGAGGCAACTGAAGAAGCTGCTGAAGTAACTGCTGAGGCAGTCACTTACACGGTAAATACAGAAGCTAGTACGATCAATTGGAAAGGATACAAAAAGTTTGACATCGGAGATGAGCATACAGGTACGTTGAAGTTAAGCGAAGGTAGTTTATCAGTTACTGGAGATCAATTGACCGCAGGAGAGTTCAAGATTGATATGACTTCTATGGAAAGCATTGATTTGGCAGGTACAGAAGGGGCGGCTAAGCTGGTTGGACATTTGCATTCTCCAGATTTCTTTTCTACAGAAGAATACCCTACGGCTACTTTTGCAATCACGGGTGTGGAAGCAGTAGAAGGAAGCGCGGATGTAACGCATAACATCACCGGCAACTTGACGATGAGAGGAGAAACGAAGCAGATCACTATTCCAGCCAATGTTTCTATTGCAGATGGTAAAATTACAGCAGTAGCTCCTGAGTTTACGATTGATCGTACCCAATGGGGCGTTGAATACGGTAATGAAGGCATCGTGGGGCTGGCAAAAGACAAAGTAATCAGCAACGATTTGACATTGAAAATCATGCTGAATGCTGGTGCCTCCTAGAAGTACATTAGTTGAGAATTAATCTATTTTCTTTTCATTAACTGATGTTACGCACTAGTATATTTTGGTGCGAGAAATATAGTAGCTCTTCAAAGCTACCGTGTTTTGAATTAGAGTGGCTACCAGCCTCACGCCTAAGGCGTGAGGCTGATACTCGACGATTTGTAAACAAGTAGCACTTTGTGCCGTTCGCAATTTGATGTTTTGCGTAGCATGAGTCATTAAAAAGAAATAGATTAGAATGGCAGGCAAAATGTTTTTTGTCTGCCATTTTTTACATTCAGGCACTACAAATTTTTGTACTTTCGTTGATGATGGGAAATCAATGATAAGCATGTTGTCCATTTTTTGAAAAGCGGTACAAATGGACGATTATTTATGCTACTTTGTCTAACTCATCAGACCAACAAATGAAGATTTTTTGATATTCCAAAAAGAACATACATGAAAAACGCTAGACTTCGACTGCTTTCCTACATCGTCATTGCTTATATGCTAATGGCCTTTGCGTGGTGGTCGATTTTGCTCTTTACGAAGAATCAAGATGCTTTCGAGGCAAAGCAAGAACTAGTCGATTTATTGATTGCTTCGGAAGCGCAATTCAATGGACAGAATACCGCTGTGTATAAAGTCCTGATTGCAGAGCGTGCTGCCTTGGAGGACAAATATCGCATGCAAGAGTGGATGATTCTTGGAGAAGCCTTGGTCTTTATCGTGATTTTGATTGCTGGTGTCTATCTGATAGATCGAGGATACAGAAAAGAGGTACAAATCGCTCGGCAAAGGCGAAATTTCTTACTTTCCATTACTCATGAACTAAAGTCGCCCATTGCTTCCATACAACTTATTTTAGAAACCTTTTTGAAGCGAGATTTGAATCGTCCTGCCATTGCTAAATTCAGCGCAAATGCTCTGAAAGAGACCAAACGCCTTTATACTTTGGTGAATGATCTATTGCTCTCTGCCAAACTGGAAGAGGCTTATCAATTGAATGCAGAAGAAATTGATGTTTCTTTCTTACTCAATGATTTGGTGACAGAACTAGAAGAAAAATACACAAATGCGAAATTTGAGTTAAGTGAAACAACGGACATTCCCAACATCAGTGGCGATTTATCTGGCTTGACTTCTGTGTTTCTAAACTTACTGGAGAATGCCATAAAATACTCCAAAGAAAGCGCGAATATTAAGATTGATCTACACACAGAATCAGAAAATATATGTGTGAAAATCGCTGACCAAGGAATTGGAATACCAGACAGAGAGAAAAAAATGGTTTTCCAGAAATTCTATCGCATTGGTAGCGAAGATACGCGCTCTACGAAAGGAACGGGATTGGGTTTATACATTGTACAGCAAATCGTGAAAGCACATCAGGGAAACATCAAAATTTTAGATAACCAGCCGCAAGGCACGATTATGCAAATTCAACTCCCACTCAATCTTCGACACGAAAAAGTCAGCACTGCCTTCAGAAAGCCAGTCCCAGCGTAAAGACCAATCTGGAAATACGATCATCAAATTCATATTCTTCTCCCGCCACCCTAATGTGGCTCCCAAACTTCGAGAGATTGCCTTCGTAGCGGACATCAAATAAGATTTTCTTTATTTCAATGCCGATGCCGCCTTGCCAACCCAAAGTTAGGTTGTTAAAGTCCTGCTTGTAGCCTTCTATATCAAAATCAGAATTGCTTCTTAGAAAAACGTGTCCTACTAGACCCAATTGCGGCTTAATCGGTCCTAATTGTAAACCCGCGACGATTGGGATATCTAGATACTGGTATTTTTCTGTAAAAATTCCTTCCGTATCATCCCGTCTGAAATCGACTCGATTGGAATTGAATAGTATTTCTGGCTGAATAAAGATCAGATCGGTAATAGGGAATTTGGCAAATAGACCAGCATGCACCCCAAATTTAGCATCTGAAACGGCTAGGTTGAATTCTTCTAGTGTTTCTTGATTCCTGACCAGTAATTGGCTAGGCTCTAAATCGGTGGTGCTTGCTCCGAGTCGAACGCCAAATTTTACCTGTGCGATTGAAATGCTTGTGCAAGCCAACAAAAATAAGTAAGTAATGAGTGTTTTTTTCATCTTATTTGTTGCTTTTTAGATGTTTTGAAAAATGTATGCGTTGATTAAATTGCTATTTTACGTCTAAAATATGTCTTTTCACTTTTTCTAAAATAATTGGACATCCTTATCAAGAAGATACTGTCAAATGGGTAGATCAACTTATCAATAATTGAAGTAAAAAAGATATACTTCTTCTTAGTATTGCTCTTAATTGCTATTTTAATGATTTGCTAACAGCTCTTTAGTAGTTTGATGGCTTTGTGTTGGTGGTTCAAAGTGCATTGTAAAATATGACTCTTCGACAACTTTTGCAAAATGTGAGTACTAGACTTTTGAAGTTTGGTCCAGAAAGCTTTGTATTCAACAATTTTGATTTTTAAACTTCAAAAGTCTTGCACAGTGAAATCAAGAAATTGCAAAAATTATTAAAGCGCCAAAAACATAAATAAGGAATATGGATGAAATAAAGACAAAAAAAGCAGCATAAAGTATAAATTTATTTCACATACACTTTTACTTTGGTAATCTTTGTAAAATTTATAAGTGATTGATAATCAAAAGGTTACAAGACGGATAATAGAAATATAACTCTTTGGATATCATTACTTTGTGTTCTCCTTGACTGCCTTACCGTGTCCGCCTTAGGCGTGAGGCTGTTGTGTCCTTTGTGGTTCAAAAATTACACGGACTATTGTTCTATAGTACTCAAACTAATACCTATAAAAGATGACGATAAACGAATCTGAATATATTGGTAGCTTTCCTAGACACCAGTTGTGTCCAAAAGAAATGTATCCAGAGTATGCTTTCATTGGACGCTCTAATGTAGGCAAATCTTCCCTTATCAATATGCTTTGCGACCGAAAAGAGCTGGCGCGAACTTCCAAGAAACCTGGAAAAACGCAAATGATTAACTACTATTTAATCAATCAAGAGTGGGGAATTGTAGATTTACCTGGATATGGGTACGCCAAAATTTCTAAAAAGATGCGCTTGCAGTGGCGAGAAATGATTGAGCAATATTTATTGAAGCGAGAACAATTGCAATGTGCCTTCGTTTTGATTGATGCCAACGTACCGCCGCAAAATAATGATATTGAGTTCATTAATTGGTTGGGCAAAATGGGCGTCCCTTTTCTGCTCATCTACACCAAAATTGATCGCTTAAAACCTATACAACTACCCGAAAACATTCAAAAAATTGAAAATGCACTTTTGGCACATTGGGAAGAATTGCCGCAGCAATTTTACACCTCCTCCAACGAAAAAAAAGGACGAGCGGAAATATTAGATTTCTTAGAATCTATAAATGAAGATTTTTGGAGTAAGGCTTAGGAATGGCAGCTACGCTGATTCACCGCTTGTGATGTTGACCTCTTCTCAAAATTATTTCAAAACAGAACTTGATAAAAATGAATTTTTGCAGCAACTGTGGTTCTGATCATTTGGAATATCGCATTCCAAAAGGGGACAATCGAGCACGTCAAATTTGCGGTAACTGCAAAATGATTCATTACACCAATCCCAAAATTGTAACGGGTTGCTTGCCGATTTGGGAAGACCAAGTGCTGCTCTGTAAACGTGCAATAGAGCCTTGTAAGGGGCTTTGGAACGTACCAGCGGGTTATTTGGAGAATGGCGAAACGGCAGAAGAAGGTGCCATGCGAGAAGTTTGGGAGGAGGCGGAAGCAAAAGTGCATATTTTAGGTGTTCTGGCAATCTATAGTCTGCCGCACGTCAATCAGATTTATATTCATTTTCTAGGACAATTGAAATCCCTAGATTACGGTGTGGGCATAGAAAGCTTAGAGACCCAACTGTTCTCAGAGGAAGACATTCCCTGGGATACTATCGCATTTACTTCCTCTTCTTTTGCCCTCAAAAAATATTTTAAAGATCGAAAGAACGGTTCGCATCAAGCTCATATTGGGGCATACATTTTTAATAGAAAATGAATTTTTCACAAGTGCAAAGTAGCCGCTTGCGATCAGAGTGTAGTATTCTTCACCACCAGAATCAGGAAATTTTCTTTCCCCTATTGCGCTGTATCTGAAATCCCCTTACCTTTACAACGATATTCTTGTTTAATATGGATTGTTGGATTGTTTTGGTTAAGCATTTTAATGAATTTCCTTCTCTGAACCCTTCTTTCCGAGATCAAGATTTTTTTTGAGCCTATTGTTGTATGGATACAAGAATCGCTGATGTACCTGCCTTCTTGTATTGCGTACTGGATAAGACTCTTTTTTCTTTTCAATTTTTTCTTTTTTTATGAACATTTTTGTTGCTAAGCTGGACTATGGCATTACCAGCGAAGAATTGCAAACTGCATTTGAGGAGTTTGGTGTAGTGGACTCCGCCAAAGTAATTACGGACCGAGATACAGGTCGCTCCAAAGGATTTGGTTTTGTAGAAATGCCCAATGACGAGGAAGCCAATGCTGCAATCGCAGAATTGAACGACTCTGAAATGAATGGACGCGCCATTGTCGTGAAACAAGCGGAAGATCGTGAGCGACGCGGTGGTGGACGTGGTGGATACAACCGTGGCGGCGGTGGATACAATCGCGGCGGTGGAAGAGGCGGCTACGGTGGCGGCGGCGGATATGATCGCAACCGTGGTGGTGGTGGTGGATATGGCGGTGGCAGAGACCGCAGAGATCGCTATGACAAAGGTGGTAGCAGCTACGATAAGTGGAACTAGCCATCGCTTTGAATGAACGTAGTGCCAACTACGCTTTCTAATAGAAAAAAATGATGCCGAATAGAACGTAAGTTGTATTCGGCATTTTTGATATATATCATTCTACAACAAAAGTATGATTATCATATCTGAGATGAACACGACAAGAAACATAAATTAGTTAATAACTCATGCTACGCAAGTAGTACCTTAGTCTATGTTATTCGCTGATCTCTGAGATTAGCGTGTTTTGAATTAGAGTGGCTTCGACTTGTCTGCCTCAGGATGACACCCGACGATTTGTAAACAAGTGGCACTTTGTGTCATTTGAAATTTGGTGTTTTGCGTAACATCAGTTAATAATTTTTGACATGTTCATCCCAATACAAAGAGTACCAGTCTTACGCCTGATGAGGTGAAGCAGTACGAAGACCTCTTAGAATTTTTTCTGCAAAAAAAATCATAAGTTTACACATGTAAATTTAGGGCTCTACGAAGTCTTGCTTTTATTAACATTTTACTCGAAAATAACCTGAGCCAATGTCAGAAAACCGCTCAACAAGTATGCTCCAGCAGTGTTTCCGTCCGAAGCGATTTCAGGAGCGTTCCTGGGACTTATTTTGAATATGGCTTAAGACTTCATACACACCTAATATAAATTAAGAGGCTTAGTACCGTGTAAACTAAGTTTCTTTGTATTTTAGATAGGGGAGTTTGAGGGAGAAAAAAGGTTTTTTAGAAAAACCTTTTTTCTCCCTCACCCCTTTTTTCGCCGCCGTCGAAGACGGCGGCAGATAGGTTTTTTGAAGCTCGAAATTCTAAGGAATTTCTCGCTTCTCAAAATTGGAAGAAACTTAGTTTACAGTGTACTTAGCAAAAGGCAAAAAATAAGTTTTCCTTATCTGCAATTGAGCAGGTATCTAGCGGTAAAACAGTTCTAGCTTATCAAAGATTTAAACACTCCCTACATCTTATGCGAATACCGATTACTCTTTTTTATCTCCTTTGCTCAATTGCCACTGCATCTACACAATCATCCATTCAGGACAAAATTAATCAAACCGCACAAGCTGCGAATTTGCAGCAAGGACAATTGGGTGTGATGCTTATGGAGGTGCAGTCGGGTAAAGTATTAGCGAGTTACAATGCAGACAAAAGTCTTATTCCTGCTTCTACGATAAAAGCGATCACCACGGCAAGCGCGCTGAAATTATTGGGTGCTTCCTACCAATTCAAGACCGAATTACAATACGATGGAGCAATCGAAAACGGCGTTTTGAAAGGTAATCTATACATCAAAGGCTATGGCGATCCGACTTTGGGTTCAGAAGAAATGGAGGAAGCGATTGGAATGGAAGCATTGCTGGAAATCTGCTTGCAAGCCACACAGAAAGCAGGCATTCGAGCGGTAGAGGGCGCAGTGGTTGGCGATGCTTCTTACTTCAAAGGAAATGTCGCAGGACGCAACTGGCAGTGGGCAGACTTAGGCAATTATTATGCTTCAGGCATTTGGGGTTTGAACCTACACGAAAATTTGTATCGGCTTTCTTTCGAGCAAACTTCTCGACTTGGCGCAACACCAAAAGTAGCTAAAATAGAGCCAAAAATTCCCAGCATCAGCTTCATCAACGAACTCAAATCTGCGGGTAGAAATACAGGCGACAATGCTTACATCTACGGCGGACCTTACGCAGATACTAGATTTATTCGCGGCACTATCCCTGTAGGGAGCGGCTTATTTACGATCAAGGGTTCCATTCCCAATCCGCCACTCTTTGCAGCTCATCAATTGCGCCGAAAATTGATCGCTAGTGGGATTCACGTGGAGCAAGATGCTAATACCAATCTGAAAATCAACCCCAAGCGGTCGAGACAGATCATTTATACCCACTATTCGCCTGAATTGTTAGAAATCGCGAAACGGGCCAATTTCAGAAGCGTCAATTTGTATTGTGAAGCCATGATACGCGCCATCGGTGCGAAAGCCAATGCGGATGATAGCTTGGAAGGCGGTATAGAAGCCATTGAAAATTATTGGGCATCGGAAGGCGTCGATATGCGTGGATTTTTTCTGCAAGACGGCAGCGGCTTATCGGCTCGAAATGGCGCGACCCCCAATCAATTTGCTTGCATTTTACAGCAGATCAGTAGAGACCAAAGTTTATTTGATGTTTTCTATAATACATTGCCAGTCGGTGGTCAATCTGGAACGCTTAAATCTCTTTTTAGAAATACCGCAGTTGTAGGAAAAATCAGAGCAAAAAGCGGCTCTATCAGTCGAGTACGTGCCTACACAGGTTATGCCAAAAACAAAAAAGGACAATTGTTGGCATTTGCGGTCATCGCTAATAACTACACAGGTTCCAGCCGAACGGTCCGTAAGCAATTGGAGACTTTAATGATTCAGTTTTGTGAGTAAAAAGTGAGTGGTCAGAGAAAACATCTTATCAATGAACACCGCAAAATTTAGCAAATCACCTAATTCGATTTGCTAAATCTCGAAGATTTAGTAAATCTGCACGACCAATTAAAGAACAGTCAGGACTCCTTATCGCATCACCAAAATCTTCGTGACAAAAGCATCTGGTTCAAAATTGTTGTTGCTGGTCGAAAAAACGAGATACACGCCCGAACTGGCACGCCTACCATTATAGTCATTGCCGTCCCAGATCGCTTGCCCACCGAGGGCGATTGTTTCGTAAATCAATTGTCCACTGGCATCCGTTATTTTCACATTTGCATTTTCTGCTAGTCCCGTAATCGCAATTGTACCTGTATATTCTGGACGTACTGGATTGGGAAAGGCATAGGCATTGATGTTGTTTGCAGAGCCCCCTTCAGTCGCTTCGCCACGATAAGAAATCAGCCCTTTTACCGTACCGATATAGACTTCTCCCGTGTTGGGTTCAATAGCAATATCCAAAATCGTATTGTCAAAAAGTGGACTGTTGTCTGTGGTAAACCGAGCGAGTTGGGTGCTGCCGTCGGGCGATTGCACAAAAATACCATTGTTCGTACCAAACCATTTACGATTTGCGCCATCTATCGCAATGGTTTTTACATCTTCTGTTTTTAAGAGTAGCCCTAAATTGTTTTCATCTTGATCGGTTTTAGGAAGAAAGAAATTAAAGTTTGGATCGAAGGGATCGAAACCTTGTGAAACGGCAACCCCTTCGGAAGTACCGACCCAAATACTTCCATCTTTGTCTTGAGCGATTGTATTCACTTTATTGGTGGGCAATTCTGTATTGGTAGCCGTAAATAAAATACAACGATCATCACTTTCCTCCTCTATATCTGCACCCGTATCTAGGACTAAAATGCCGCCGCTATTGCTGGTCGTGACGAACCATTTATACCCAAAATCATCTACCAAAACCTCTAGCAAGGTCGTTTCATTTCGACAATTTCCTATGAGTTCAAAACGCTTCCAAGTGCCGTCGTTTTTCAATACTGAGATAGGCTGACGAGCCGTATAATTACTAACCCAAAGGTTGTTTTCCATATCAAAAGCCAGACCGCTTACTCTTGTGCGAGATTCATCGCCCACGGCATTGTTTAGGCTAGAATTACTGTCGTCATAGATCACAAAATTTTCTCCATCAAATTCCACCAAACCTTCAATAAAAGCAGCCGCATATACCTTCCCATTTTGAGGATGAATCGCAATGTCCATGAAGTCCCAAACATCTTTACCCCTCAAATCACCTTCCACATTTCTGCCATATTCTGTCCATCTTCCTTCTTGCAATCTGAAAATGCCGTCGGCACGAAAAAGAGGAGAAAAGGTCGGACTTAAATCTCCCGAAGCCACCCAAACAGCATCTTCCGCAATTTCTATGGAACGTGCATGATGCGAAAAAGGAGAACGATTAAAAGAAAGACTCTCGCAGTTGTCGTCTTGAAAATTTTCTAAATACTTAAAACCTCTAGCTTGGTCGGCAAACCAGATAAAACCTTCTTTCTGGCGATCTTCTATAGCACTGAAAGGATTGAAAACACAGCTTCTGCTCAGTTCCGTAAAATTATCGGCATCTTGGAAATATAAGATGCGTCCTTGTCGTTGTCTGCCTCTTGTCAAGCCGACAACTAGATTTTCTCCTTCCGTAGAGAAATAAGCTAGTTCGTATTCGTCTTCTTGGTACACTTCCGTCAGATTTTTGCCGTCGTAATGGAACAGCGTATCATTGATGTCCAAAAAAAGTTTTTCTTGAAAAACCCCCAATCCGCGTGTGCTATAATCTTCTGGAAACTGATTGCTTTGGTTCAGTCGCCTCCAAGTATTGAAATCTTCTGGGAAATCGTTATCCAGATTAGTCGTGTAAATGCCTTCTTCCGTTGCAGCAAAAAGGGCATTTTGATAGATGATGGTGCTTTCTATCGGGATACCCGAAAAAGTAGTATAAGCAAATTCCTCTGCTAAAATATTGAGTTTAGAAAGACCATAACTTGTTGATAAATAGATGATAGAATCATTTTCGATAAAAATATCATTGATCTTTTTTTCACCGATGATATTGTTGAAATTTTTGATCGCATTTAAAGTAACTGTTCCTTCTGCTTTCAATAAATCAATAATACCATCTGTGTAAACAACAATCAAAATATCGCTAAATGGATTGTATTTGATGCGCTCCACACCCACATTGCTCAGCCGCCTGACTTTGGAGAGAAATTCGGTAGAAAAATCTTCTTTGTCAATAGCCACTACTGACCATTCTGTTGCATAAAAAATGTGATCTTCACTCTGCGTAACATCAATTCCCTTGCGATAGGGCAGATGCGATTTCCACTGACCAATAGCCAAATCATTTTGCGCAAAACAGAAAAGCGGACAAAGCAAAAGGAACAATATTCTTATCATATTGGAAGGTCGTTTTATCAAATAAGAGATCAGATTCGAGCGGTCAGAAGTCAGACGCAAAGCACATCTTATCAGAACTTTGGAAAGCCCTTTAGCTATCTTTGCAGCAATTCCTCATCTGGAGGATTTTACCAATTGGGGAACAAGAAATTGCTGCTATCCTTGAGAAATGCTCCCTATAGACACTAACAAAAAGAACGAAAGACTTTTGAAGTTTAGATGTTTGTAAAAATTAAATTTCATCTGATTGTAACGTTTTGCGGTGAAAGAAAAAAGTCTCTAAAAATCAGCAAGTTGAGGTGTTTTCCGCGCCTTCGGCGCGAAAATCCTTTTGGATGGAGAGATGAATCGGCGGTAAAACCGCCGATTCATCTCTCCATCCTGAAGTTCTCTTCGCTGCGTCAGCAGCGAAGTATATAGAATTTCATAAGTATTAAAACTTCAAAAGTCTTCATGCTTATTAATGGAAAAAATTTAAACTAGCTATCTTTCTAATCCTAGGGTTACAGATAAGGTTTGGGTGTTCCCAATGACAGGCACTAGCATCTCATACAATTGGATGATAACAACTTTTAAATTTTCTTTTCTCCTAGAACCTAATATCACTGTAAACGTTTCCACTAATTAACGAGAACTTTTGTGTTCTATTGATAAAGTCGGATTTATTTTTGTTTGCCTTGATTATTTTCAAATTCAAGGTAAGCAGGACTATTTCGGACTTAGATTTTTTTTGACTATCATTTTAAAATCACCAAATTATGGCAATTCGATTAGGGCAAGTGGCGCCCGATTTTACAGCACCAACCACACAAGGCGAAGTTTCTTTTCACGAATGGCTGGGCGATGGCTGGGGATTATTGTTTTCTCATCCTGCTGATTTCACGCCCGTTTGTACTACGGAACTAGGCAGAACCGCCGCTCTAAAAAATGAATTTGAAAAGCGCAATGTGAAGGCAATAGCCGTAAGCGTAGATCCGTTAGACAGTCACCAAGCATGGATAAAAGACATTGAAGAAACGCAAAATGTGGAAATGAATTTCCCGATCATTGCAGACGAAGATCGAAAAGTGGCAGAACTCTACGACATGATTCATCCAGAGCAGACCGAGAAAACGACGGTACGTTCGGTATTTGTGGTAGGACCAGATAAGAAAGTAAAATTAACTTTGACGTATCCGCCTTCAACGGGAAGAAATTTCTTGGAGATTCTGCGGGTCATTGATTCCTTACAATTGACGGCTTATCACAGCGTTGCCACGCCCGCCGATTGGGAAGATGGACAAGACGTAGTAGTTTCGCCTTCCATCGCAACCGAAGACATTCCATCGCGTTTTCCAAAAGGGCACAAAATTATTAAGCCTTACTTGAGAACAACCCCACAGCCAAATAAGTAGATTTAACGATTTTTGAGTTAGCAGCAACCGCCAATTTGCTAATGATTAGGAGTGACAGGCATTTTGATAATGTCTGTCATTTTTTATTCAGGTATCAAATTTAAAGATGATCCGTTTTAACTGTTTTACGAAGGTCTTAAGTGTCTAGTAATCAGTCTTTAACGAGAGAACAAGGCTTCCACTCTAGACTATTGGATATTCTAAGTATTACCAGATTTTAGGGTATCTAGAAATGTCCAGTAGTGTATTTCTATTCCAGTATTGAGTCCGCTCCGAAAAGTCAAATTGTGTCTCATTTTCGCCCTAAAGCAAAATTGGATTAAATGCAAGGACTCGATTATTAGTACTTTAAAGGTTCTAAATGATTTTATTTGGTCAGCATTATTTATGGAAGCTCATGTTTATTTTCAAATCATATGGGCGTCACGCCTCACGCCTGAGGCGGACACGGTTAGGCGTGAGGCTGACGTCCTTCTAAACGAAAACAAACGAA